>JBAYCP010000011.1:0-11675 GCA_041668665.1 Bacilli bacterium
ATTATTGAGTTAATTAAAGATTTGCAAAAAGAATATGGTTTTACAACCATATATATTACTCACGACCTAGGAGTAGTAGCAAGTGTTGCCGATCGGGTTGCGGTTTTATATGCTGGCCAAATCGTCGAAATTGGATCAGTAGAAGAAATCTTCTTTGAACCTCGTCATCCTTATACTTGGGCGTTGCTATCCTCTCTTCCACAGTTGGCCGATAAAGGAAATAAATTGTTTTATATTGAAGGAACACCACCCTCTCTCTACCATAAAGTAGTTGGAGATGCATTTGCCCCTCGCAATCCTTTCGCTTTAGAGATTGATTTTGTCGAAGAACCTCCAATGTTTCAAGTCTCTGAGACTCACTTTGCAAAGACGTGGTTATTGGATCCTCGTGCTCCAAAGATGGAATCTCCTGAAATTATTCATGATTTGCATCAAAAATTAAAAAATAGATTTATTATTAGGAGGGACCTATAATGAGTGATTTTTCTAAAAATGAAGTCCTTCTTTCTGTACGAAACATTGAAATCCAATTTCAAAAAGGGAAGAATTTTTTCAAAGCCATTGATGATGTTAGTTTTGATATCTATCGTGGCGAAACATTCTCTCTTGTTGGCGAATCAGGTTCAGGAAAAACTACTATAGGCCGGGCTATTGTTCGGATTAATCCCCTTTCAAAGGGTCACATTTTTTACAAAGGCGAAGAAATTTCGGGGAAAATAAGCAAAGAGAAAGATCGTGAAGTGATTCGGAACATCCAAATGATCTTCCAAGATCCAGCCGCTTCCTTAAATGAACGGGCGACAGTCGATTACATTATTTCTGAGGGGTTATATAACTTTAAACTCTACAAGAATGAAGAAGATCGTCTCGAAAAGGTCAGAAATGCATTAACTAGTGTCGGTCTTCTGCCAGAGCATATGACACGATATCCGCATGAATTTTCAGGCGGACAACGCCAAAGAATTGGAATTGCGCGTTCCATCATTATGGAGCCTGAGTTCATCGTTGCTGATGAACCAATTTCTGCTTTGGATGTTTCTATTCGTGCACAAGTGCTCAATCTCTTAAAAGATTTTCAGAATAAGCGAAGTTTAACTTACTTGTTCATTGCTCATGATTTATCAGTTGTCCGATTTATCTCGGATCGAATTGCAGTCATTCACAAAGGAAAGATTGTCGAACTTGCAGAAACAGAAGAGTTATTCCGCCACCCAATTCATCCTTATACAAAATCCCTACTCTCTGCAATTCCTTTACCGGATCCTATTTTGGAAAAGGAAAAAGTATTATTTGTGTATGATGCCGCAAATATACATGACTATAGTAAAGAAAAACCTACTTTCCAAGAGTTAGCAAATGGTCATTTTGTTTTAGCGAATTCTGAAGAATTCGATCGGTATAAAAAAGAATATTCATTAATTGAAAAGAAACTAAACGCAAAGTAAACTGCTATCTTCATCAAAAAGGGCTCAATTCCTAACAAGTGAGCCCTTTTTAAATCGATTTTTAATTCTTTAAATCCAACAAACTAATGTGATTACTCCATAGAATTTGATGATTACCTATATTAGAAAAAATGACTTGTAGATCATCGTTATCGATAGGATTCCCCCTGTTGTATACTGCAACCGACAGGCAATCCGTAAGGAGATTTTCTTCCATCATGCTATAGGCCTCGTCATTAGGGGATAGAAAAGCCATAAGAGCATAGTAGGATAATGAAACCAGATTTTCTTCAGCAGAAACTGTTACAAAATTACGAAATGAATCACTAGGATATCCTGTAGTAGATGAATAAAAAGGATGTCGTAAACGATCGGGAGTATCCAACGAAAAATCTGAACGAATAGGATAACTGTATCGAGTCGAATCTGAAATCATAACTGACTGAAGCTGATTCACGTTAGAATAAGTCATCCTGGCTAATGATTCGCTAGCATCTCCTGGAAATGCGATATTAAGAATCCAGTCTTGCTCCGTATATTCTGGATTGGATCCTAAAAGTGCTAAATGACCATAAGAAGAAGTGAAATAACCCCATCGATAGTTCTGCTCAATAAATAATTGTTGTAAATAATCAATTGCGAAAGCATATTTTAAATATTGAAAGTCGATGAACAATTCATTCGTATTCTCTTGATGATAAGCAATCGTTAATTGCTTATTTTCATCATCAAATATAAATCCAGAATTAAATACCGAAGCTTGTCTTGCTAAATCTTGTACAATACTAATAAGTTGATTCTGAGTATTCAAATCATGCTGAGGATCCGTAGAAGTGGGATTATCTGAAAGAAACTGCTGTTCCCAGAAAAGCCTGAGGTTTCCTGCAAAAAAATTATATTTCCCAGATGATTCTATTGTATAGTGATAAGCCTGTTTTATCATGGAATATAGCGGCTCCACAATGGTTAGTGTTTCATCCGAATGCTGATTGATATAAGCTAGATTAACAATGTATTGATTGTTTTCATCCAAATATAAATTGTCCGCATCTAATAGGTTGGAGATTTCAACAATCTTTTCATTCAAATAAGTTTCCATCTGCACCATTTGTTCGCGTTTTTCTTGGTCTCGAGTAGAGAAATAATAATGAAGATTAATTTCATAATTAAAAGGATATATTTCAACCCCTTCTGCATTTAATACTTTTGAAAGTGCTAGCGTTTCCCAACCTGGTTCTAGGCGATTGGAATCAACAATCCCTTTGGTAATGAAAAATGCGCCAACAATGAATAATGTAGCGGCCAATCCTAACATAAGCTTGGTGTTTTTAAATAAGCGTTTCATGACATTCGTCCCTTCTTAATGACTGACGGTATTATAGCACAATCTCATCCCATATGGCATAAAAAAGAGAGGAGAATATCTTCTCTTCCCTTAAATGAATAACCTGATAACCTACCCTATCATTCGTTTCAAACGACGATAACGAGCCTCTGCATACTTTCTCGAATCTTCTAATAAAGAGTCCGCATGTTGTGGATTCACGATGGGTAATTGGTTGAATCGAATCTCTGATAGAACAAAGTCTCTAAATTTAGTGAAATCAGGCTCAGCACAATCGATTTGGAGAGGGTTCTTCCCCTGATCCTCCAAACGAGGATCATAGCGGTAAATCGGCCAATATCCGCATTCTACTGCTTTCTTCTCCGAAGCCTGATGATTCATTAAGCCACCCTTGATTCCGTGCTCAATGCAAGGAGAATAGGCCACAATCAAAGATGGTCCGTCATAACTCTCGGCTTCACGAAGGGCTTTGATGACTTGCATACGATTGGCACCCATCGCAATTTGAGCAACATAGACATGTTGATAGGACATGGCAATTGCAGCTAAGTCTTTCTTGGCTGTTGATTTCCCCGCTGCACTAAACTTAGCAATAGATCCCGTTTGGGAGGCTTTGGAAGATTGCCCACCCGTATTGGAATATACTTCGGTGTCGAGTACTAAAATATTGACATTTTCTCGGTTGGCCAATACATGATCAAGACCACCATATCCAATATCGTAAGCCCAACCATCACCGCCAACAATCCATACGGATTTGTCCATCCAGTCACGCTCCATTGAAAGAAGCTGCTGAATAGGTGCATGCTTGGAGGCTTGGATAAGCTCTTTCATTCGCGGTTTTAACGCTCGAATCGTTTCGCGATTCTTTTGTTCCGCTAAATAGGTCGTGAGAACCTCTTTTAGCTCGGGTTCTACATGATCGATGTTGTTTTCGATGATGCTACGCACACTAGCAAGTTTATAATTGACCGCCATTCTCATGCCAAATCCATATTCCGCATTGTCTTCAAATAAGGAGTTTGCCCAAGCGGGGCCTTCCCCGTTCTCGTCTGTTGTAAACGGAGTGGAAGGTGTCGATCCACAATAAATTGATGTGCAACCTGTCGCATTAGCAATAAGCATATCTTTTCCAAATAGTTGAGTCGCTAAGCGATAATAAGGAGTTTCTCCACACCCTGCGCATGCACCAGAAACTTCAAAATAGGGACGAAGGAAGGCGGCGCCTTTCACCGTATTAACAGGGAATAAGCCGCCCTTGTTATAAATCGTAGACGGATATAGATAATCAGCACCAGGTACTTGATGAAGTTGAGTATTCACATCACGCATTTCAAGAGCTTTTTTCCCGCCTTTGCCTGGACATTCAACAGCACACAAACTGCAACCGACACAATTATCGGTGGATACTTGAATCCGATATTTGAGCCCTTTGACGTTAGGGCCACCAATCGCATCCAAGACATCACTTTTTACAACTTCAGGCGCATTGGCAACTTCTTCATCGGTTAACAAGAAGGCCCGAATGGTGGAATGTGGACACACAAAGGCGCAAATTCCACATTGAATACAGTTCTCTTTAATCCAAGTTGGAACTTCGGTAGCAATGGTGCGTCGTTCTTTGTAAGTTGCATTGGGTTTCATTGAACCATCAAGCAATCCGTGTTGAGTGAAGACCGAAACAGGAAGTTCATTGCCATCTAAACTTGCAATACTACCCGCGTAGTAATCAAAATATTCATCATCGCAATCTTCTTTTCGCGATTTGATGGTTAGATTCTTCCAAGCGGGATCAACCTTGACTTCTTCGATTGCACTAGCGCCTTGATCAATGGCTTGATAATTGAGTTCAACAATCTCGCCACCTTTTTTACCATAAACTTTCTCGACTGCTTTTTTCATATATTTGACGGCATCTTCAAAGGGAAGAATACTGGGGTTTAGTTTAAAGAAGGCGGACTGTAAAATGGTATTGGTACGTCTGCCCATCCCCAATTCTTCAGCAATTTTGGTTGCATTAATGATGAAAAACTTGGCTTCACGCACGGCCAGTTGTTTCTTGACTCGCGCAGGCATCCGTTCATTCAGTTCTTCGGCACTGAACGTTGTATTTAATAAGAAGGTTCCCTTCTTTTTTAAATTCTTCAACATATCGTATTTAACAAGATAACTATCGAGCGAACATGAAATAAAATCCGCATTTTTTACATAATAGGTGGAGTGAATAGGAGATTTTCCAAACCGAAGGTTGGAACGAGTCGCCCCTCCCGCCTTTTTAGAATCATAGGCGAAATATGCTTGAGAATATAAGTCGGTATGATCCCCAATGATCTTGATGGAATTCTTATTGGCAGAGACGGTACCATCGGATCCAAGACCATAGAACAAACAAGAAGTATAATCAGTTTTTACTTCAAAATCTGGATCTTCTGGTAAAGACAAGTTGGTAACATCATCAATAATTCCAATGGTAAATCCATGGAAAGGATTCTTACTATTCAAATGATCGAATACTGCTTTGACTTGAGAAGGTTGTGTATCTTTGCTTGATAGTCCATAACGACCACCGATAATTACATCAATCTCTGGACGGGCCTCTTTAACGACCCGATAAACATCAAGATACAAAGGCTCACCGATGGCACCAATTTCTTTGGTACGATCCAAAACAGCAATCTTTTGCGTGGATGCAGGTAAAGCTTCCAATAAATGAGCAGCGGAGAATGGACGATAGAGGTGGACTTTAACCATCCCTACTTTTTCGCCTTTGGCCACCAATGTATCAATGACTTCCCGCGCCGTTTCACTAATCGACCCCATGACGACGATTACGTTTGTGGCATCTGCTGCCCCATAATAGGTGAAGGGGGCGTAATGTCTTCCGGTTAAAGAAGATATTTTCTGCAAAGTTTTTTCCACGATGCCAACGACATTCGCATAATGAGTGTTTTGGGCTTCTTTTCCTTGGAAGTAGATATCATCATTTTCATTCCCACCACGGGTGACTGGATTGGTATGAGGATTTAAAGCATTGGAACGGAACCGTGCTAATGCTTCATGATCCAGCATCGCTGCCATATCCTCATACGATTGCAATTCGACTTTTTGGATTTCGTGTGAGGTACGGAATCCATCAAAGAAATGCAAGAATGGAGAAGAAGCTTCGATGGCGCATAAATGAGCGACCATTGCTAAGTCAGCAACTTCTTGAACCGAGTGTGAACATAGGATGGGAATTCCTGTGGGACGGGCGGCATAGACATCTTGTTGATCGCCGAAAATCGATAGAGAACGCGAAGCAATGGCCCGAGCTGAAACATGAAAAACTGCAGGCAATAATTCTCCAACGCATTTATAAATATTGGGTAACATTAGCAACAAGCCCTGCGATGCAGTATAAGTGCTTGCTAAAGCCCCTCCTTGTAATGTCCCATGAACACAACCAGCAGCACCTGCTTCGGATTGCATCTCAATGACTCGAACGGGATTTCCAAAAACATTCTTCTTTCCCTGAGAAGCCCACAAGTCGATATGCTCAGCCATCGGGGATGAAGGAGTTATGGGATAAATACTTGCTACCTCAGTAAAGGCATAGGAACAGTAGGCAGCAGCCTCATTTCCGTCAAGCGAAACAAAGATTTTCTTCTTGATCTTACTCATAGTTCGGTTCCTCCTTAATACTCTTTTATTATACCAAACCTATTCTTTTGTTGACACTCATTTTTGGTGGATTGACTCCAAATAGCTTTGAACAGAATCTTTGATATCTTCACGCCGTAAGGCATAATCAATAATTGCCTTCACATACCCAAAGCGATCCCCGACATCATAACGTTGTCCTTGGAAATCATAAGCAAAAACAGGTTCATCATTCGATAATGCCATAATTGCATCCGTTAGCTGGATTTCTCCCCCTTTTCCGGGGGCTTGATGCATTAGTTTATCAAAGATTGCAGGAGTAAGTATGTAGCGACCAAGAACCGCTAATCTACTAGGAGCACGAGTAATCGCAGGCTTCTCCACCAGGGATTTCACTCGATAGGTTCGTTCATAAGTCTGAGGATATATAGGATCAATAATTCCATACTTGTTAACTTCCGAATGAGGAACGGTTTGAACCCCTAAGACCGAGTAACCAGTACGATGATAGCAATCCATCAGCTGTTGAAGTGCCGGTAAAACTGGCGACTGTGTGTATACAACATCATCCCCTAGTAAGACTGCAAAGGGCTCATTTCCTACAAATGCCTGGGCACATAGTACGGCATGGCCCAAACCCTTGGGCTCCTTCTGACGAACAAAATGAATATTTGCTAGTTCAGCACTTGCACGAACTTGTGCAACAAGATCATGTTTTCCGGACTCTTTTAATCTTGTCTCAAGTTCATAATGAACATCAAAATAATTTTCTAGTTCTGCCTTATGTGCGTTAGTAATAACTAAAATATCTCGTATCCCAGACGCAACAGCCTCTTCAACGATAAGTTGAATCGTGGGGATGTCGATGATGGGGAGCATTTCTTTAGGTAAAGTCTTTGTTACGGGTAAAAAGCGGGTCCCAAGACCCGCTGCTGGAATAACAGCTTTGCGTACGGTAACGGTGGATGTAAGAGTCATTCTTCTTCTCCTTTGCGTATAATTAATGCACAGTCTTCTCCATCCATTTCGCGCAAGCGAACCTTGATGGATTCATAGTCAGAAGTAGGAATATTCTTTCCAATATAATCAGGACGAATCGGAAATTCTCGATGACCACGATCAATCAAAACCAGTAATTGAATTTGAAGAGGTCGTCCTTGATCAACAATTGCATCCATTGCCGCTCGAACTGTACGCCCTTTATGCAGTACATCATCAATGAGAATCACGCGTTTCCCATTCAAATTAATGGCAGGATCCATGGCATCTTTCGATCCCCGTTCGCGCAACGGGATGTCATCCCGATACTGTTTAATTTCAAGACTTGCAACAGGAATAATGCAATTTTCAATTTTCGATATTTGAGTGGCAATCCGATGAGCAAGGGGTACTCCCCTTGTTCGTATCCCCACCAACACTAAATCTTGAAGTTGTTTGTTCTTTTCGATGATTTCATAAGAAAGCCGAACAATCATTTTGTTGATACTGGACTCATCAAATAATAGACTCATATTATAATCACTCCTTTTGAGATTTTCGCTGCTTAATCTCGGCGAGCACTAGTTTCCTAAGATCATGCAATTGTTGGTTGCTTAAGATAACATGTTGGTCAACAATACCACCTGGGACTGTGAAATTTCGATAAACATAATCGCCTAAACTTTCATATGTTTGACTCGATTTCTTTCTTGGCTTGGCACGAGGGACCTTCACGGATGAAGGCTCAATGTAACGTTCCAATTCTGGGATAAGACGCAATACATTGTAGGATTCATCCATTCGAACCATTGGATCAAAAAAAGCGAGTTCTTCACGTAGTACGGATTCAATGATGCCGATTTGTGCCGATAAGCGAGCAACGGTAACAACTTTCATCTTCATTTTTTTAAGTTCCGAGCGGTATTTCTTCGCTTTGGTTTTGGTTATTTTGAGGCTCACTTTATCCAGCTCCTTTTTAGAAATAGTATCACATTTAAGGCTGAGAAAAAAGGGGATATCCCGATAATGGTTGGAAATCCCCTTTTGGAACAACATTTTTATATAATCGTGGCAAATTCACGAAAATAATAGGCTTTTTTACTTTGATTCTTTTTCAATTACAACTTTGGAGGTTCCAGATTCTCTTGGTAAGAATTGGTGAAGAAGAACCCCAACGACTGCAGCTAGAGACATCCCATAAATGGCAAATGCTCCATTGAAGAAAGAAAGTGTGGCTCCCCCAAGACCAATGACCAACATGCTAGAAACAATGATAAGGTTACGGGTATTATTTAAATCAACTTTTGCTTCCGATAATACTTTGAGGCCATTGGATGCTATGAATCCATAAAGGATGATGCATATTCCTCCCATTACAGCAGTTGGAATAGTGGCAATCAAACTTGTGAAGAGATTAAAGAATGAAAGAATTACTGCAAGAATTGCAGCCAATCCTGTAACATAAACAGATCCTACTTTCGTCATTGCTACAACTCCAGTATTTTCTCCATAAGTAGTATTAGCAGGGCCTCCAAAAATGGCAGCAACTGCAGTTGCAATTCCATCTCCCATCAAGGTACGATGGAGTCCCGGATCTTGAAGGTAATCATGTTTTGTAATATTTCCTAAAACTTTATGATCTCCAATATGTTCACAAATGGTCACAAAGGCGAGCGGAACAATGGAAATCAAAGCGGCAGCGTTCAGTTGATAAAAGGTAATATTGGTGCCGAGAAATTGCGCATTACCTTCAAAGAACCCTAGAAACATGAAAGGTGGAATTCGAAACCACTGAGCGGGCGATTGAAGAACTTCAAGAAAGGATAGTCCACCCGCTGCTGCAAGTGGTGCTTGGAAATTCACTAATCCTACTGCAACTCCGAATACATATCCTCCAACAATGCCTGCAAGAAAAGGAATAATTTTGAAAAATCCTTTTGCTTTTAAGGCTACAATGATTGTAACTAGAAACGCAAATCCTGCTGTTGCAATTTCTTTCCAGTTGCCCCCCTGAAGACCCGCCATGCTAATAGCGGTAGAAGACAGTCCTAAACCAATAATTGCTATCATTGGGCCTACAACTACTGGTGGAAGCAATTTTTCCAACCATTCTTTTCCTACAAAACGAATAATTAATGCGACGATAACATAAACAATTCCAACAGCGAAGAGACCCGTTAGCGCAGGTGCATATGATCCAACGCTGATAATATTGCCACTTCCATCCTTAACAACATTGGCAGCAGCAATAATGGCGGCAATATAGGCAAACGATGATCCCAAGTATACTGGTACTTTCGCTTTCGTACACAAAATGTAAATAAGCGTTCCAATTCCAGATGTAAACAATGCCACTGAAACAGGTAAGCCTGTTAGCAGGGGCACTAAGATGGTCGCACCAAACATCGCAAATACGTGTTGAAAACTTAAAAGCGCCCATATTCCTCTTTTCTTCGGTCGTTCGTTGGCCTGTAGTATCAAATCATTTTTTTCTTCCATGGTTCCAATTTCCTTTCCTTATGGATTGATGAAAGCCTAGAAAAAAATCCCCGCGCCCGCGGGGATTTTATGAATGCACTAGAAAAATATGCGTTCATCCTTCATAGCCTCACGGGACTATATTAAAGGTTTTCACTGCATTCATTATAGGGGCACTTCTTTCCTTTGTCAATTCCCTTTTTAAAATGGCAGGGCTTACATTCCAATTGAGTCTATGAGTCCCACGAAATCTATGGTATGATATGAAAAACATCGGTCTAGGAGGGGTAACTAACGTGATAAAACAGGCATTTTCAATATCCTCGCCAAGCGGCTTAGGTTCAAGAGCGGCAGCCGCTTTGGTTCGAGAAGCTAACCAATTCCATTGTGATATGGAACTTGCATATCAAGATGAAGTAGCAGACTTAAAATCCATTATGAATGTGATGGCTCTTGTCATTCGCCAAGGAGAATCGTTTGAGCTTCGCTGCGAAGGAGAGGACGAAGATCAAGCTTTTCATGCATTGGTTCATACTATGACCAAAACTTCTCTAATTTAAAGACCTGATTATTCAGGTCTTTTGCTTCTTTGAGGGTCTTTTCGAAAGATGAGATAAAGAAAGGACATAATCATCATGATAGATATCAGGGTCCACACGGTCATAATGCCTGTACCAATCAACAATCCCAATTGATAAATAATCATTGAAATAAGATAGGCAAATATGGTTTGATAAAGAACGGTAAACCATGTCCATTTCGCACTCCCCATCTCACGCTTGGTTGCGCCAATGGATGCAAAACAAGGAGCACAAAGAAGATTGAATGTTAAGAAAGAATAGCCTGCCAATGGAGTAAAAGCGGCAAGAACATTTTCCCATACTTCCATACCATTTTCTGTAACCGATTCCACACCAAATAAGATGCCAAAGGTTGAAACAATGCTTTCTTTTGCAACTAAGCCAGTGATGCTTGCCACTGCTGCTTGCCATTGTCCCCAACCAAGTGGACTAAAAATAGGGGCAATGACGTTTCCAATCGATGCTAACATCGAAGAAGAAGGTTCGACCCAATTCAAGGAATAATTGAAGGAGCTTAAAAACCAGATAGTTACACTCGCTAAGAATATAATCGTTCCTGCTTTTTTTACAAACGATAAAGCACGAACATAAACATGGCGCAATAAGTTCCGACCATTAGGAATGTGATACGAAGGAAGTTCCATAACAAAGGGGGCTGCCTCCCCTGCAAAAGTCTTTGTTTTCTTAAGGATGATTCCCGAGACAATTACTGCTCCAATCCCTACAAAATACGCACTGGGAGCGATGAGCGATGAATTTGGAAATAATGCCCCAGCAATTAAAGCAATGATGGGTAATTTTGCGGAGCAAGGAATAAAAGGGGTCGTAATAATTGTCATCCTACGATCTCGTTGTTGATCAATGGTTCGAGCCGCCATAATTCCAGGAACGCTACAACCTGTCCCGATTAACATTGGTATAAAGGACTTCCCCGATAATCCAAATCGACGGAATATCCGATCCAAAATAAAGGCCACACGAGCCATATATCCGATATCTTCAAGAATTCCAAGAAACAAAAAGAGGACAATCATTTGTGGTAAAAAGCCAAGAACAGCACCAATACCACCAATGATCCCATCAAGGACTAAGGATTGAACCCATTCCGTTGCGCCGTTGTTTATCAAAAAGGCAGAAAAATTACCATAGAGAATTTCTCCAAATAAAACATCATTGACCCAATCGGTTGCCATTCCACCGATCGTAGTG
>JBAYCP010000012.1:0-11642 GCA_041668665.1 Bacilli bacterium
GAATACGCAACCTTTGATGAATCGACAACATCTCTAGTCCGAATGGTACGTAGTACTGTATTATCAAAAGGAAAAAGTGACCCCGTAAACTCTGTTCGTACCTTGCGCTTTTTAAAGGATTTTGCCCAAGCTCCTGGACGTAATCTTGGGCAGCTTTTCCGAGTACGAGTAGGTCCATTCATGAACCCCAGTAACATTCTCTTATTTCCTATTGTTACCTTGTTTGAAGAGGAACTATCCAATATTGATGAAGCCGGTGCTCGTCTAGTAAAAAAAATTGCCTATAAAAAATATCAAGATTATGACTTTCAGTCGGATGATTTAACCTTTGGTGAAGATAATATTACCTATGAACGAACTGAAGAGATTAAAAAAACGGCAAAACCTTTGCAACTTTATCGCTCATTGTTTAATCGAGTTAAGCGAATCTTGCCACCAGAATTTACAAATCTTTCTTCCGAAAGCGTCTACAATATGATGCGTTTATTGGCCTATTGTAACAAGTTTAGCACTAAAATTGATGTTCCTATGCGGATTTATTATGGGCACTTTGACCCTAATGTCAAACCCGAAGCCATTCGATTGCTTCTGGAGCAGAATCCAAGCACAAATGCAAAGATTGTAACATACCCAACCAATGAACATCACTTATTTTCTTCCCCCTATTATATTGAGGCTACAAAAGATTCCATTCAGTTTCTTCTCGAAGAAAACGAAGAACCCTCATTGAATTCCTAGGAGTAAAAAAAGAAGAGTTAATTCTCTTCTTTTTTATCGATCAATGGATCCCAGTCTCGTCCCAATACTTTAGTAACAAAAGTTTTGGCAAGTTCAGGATCAAACTGTGAGCCCGCACATCGCATGATTTCGGCAACAGCTTCCTTTTCGGTAAGACTTTTTCGATAGGGACGTTCGCCTGTCATGGCATCATAGGCATCCGCCAAAGCGATCACTCGAGCTCTCCAAGGAATATCATTGCCTTTCAATCCCTGAGGATAGCCTGTTCCATCCCATCGTTCATGATGGCAAAGAATATCTTGGGCGATAGGTGCATATTCTGCAGAGGCTGATAGAATTCGATATCCCGTTTCAGGATGTTTCTTCATTTCTTCCCATTCCCAATCATTCAATCGACCAGGCTTATCAAGGATGGTCGTATCGACCGCAATTTTGCCAATATCATGAAGATTGCCAATGACGGATAATTGTTTTACTTCATCGATAGAAAGATTATAGGCTCGACCCATCTCTTGACACAATTCACTAACACGGAAGGAATGCAATTCTTCGCGTCGACTCTTAAGATGTAAGGTAGTTAGTATGGTCTTAATCGCTTCGGAGCGCTGGCTGGATAGTTCGTAAAGTTTTTTGTAATACATTTCTTTTTCGGCTTCATTATGCAACTCAGACATCGTTACACTTAGATGATGACGAGTAGCAATGCCATATGAGGCGGATACCTGGATTCCATGCGAACTGATACGAGAAGCCTGCTGATTCAATCGATGAAGAAAAGGTTCAACAATGGACCGATTGGAATTCGGCATAAGAATGACAAATTCATCTCCGCCAATCCGAGCGACCACATCGGTATCCCGAAATTCACGTTGCAGCAATTGGGCAAATTGATTAATGACACGGTCGCCTTCAAAATGACCAAACGCATCATTAACAAGCTTCAAGCCGTTGATATCAAAGAGAACAAGGGTTAATGGAAGCGATTCTTTCGTATTTAATAGATCCATTTGCTCCATATAATAACGGCGATTATAAAGTCCTGTGAGGTAGTCGTGATAGCTTAGATATAAAATCCGATCTTCATAAGCCTTTTGCTCCGTTACATCGCTAACAATTAATGCTAACTCTCCTTTAACAGGAGTATATGCGCTGAAAAATAAGTGCTTATTCATGGCTTCAACATAGACATCGAGTTCAGCAGCTTGACCCGTTTGTGCAACTTGCTGCAATATTTTAAACCACTCTGGCTTTAAATCGGGAAACAAGTGGAGAAGTGTTTCTCCCTCAGTGAACTGAGATAGTTGGAACAAAGAGGCAAATTGAGGGTTAGATCGACTTATTTGAAAATCTGCTATTGAGCCCTCTGCATTTTCAAGTACACGGAAGGAAGCTAAGCCAAGACTCATAGCTTTGATAAGGTTGTTTAATTCATGTTCGCTTGCTTCTAATTGTTGAGCTTGTTCGGTTTCTCGAGTAATGTCGAGCGTAAAGGTAATCGCACCTATGATGGTGTTTTGGTGGTCACGAATAGGACTAAAGAATGTTTGAAGAACCCGATGTTGTTCCATTCCATAACGATCAACCGTGTAGAAATGCTCTCCTTTCAGAGCTCGAATCAAACTCTCTTCCGCAGCTTTTTGACCCTCTGCTGCGTCAAGTTGTTGAATAAAGGAGTCGCCTACTTGAATGGTTTTCCCATACATCCTTTGCATCGATTCCCGATGGGCACTATTAAAGAATAAGTAGCGCATCTGATTGTCAACAGCAAGAATCCATAATGTTTTCGGTCCTTCAATTCCTGCCGACAAAAGCGTTTGGGATCGGCGTATGTCTTCGATTGCTGTGAGTTGCATCAAATGATTTTTCATTGCATAGGCAAGAATTGCAGTAGCTAACGGATTAATGATGAGAACCGGCATCCACACTTGTTGAATAATGAGGTGAGCATCTGTATTTATAATGGCATATTGACTCAGTAACATCGCAACATTGACAATAAATCCAAACACGAGGTAGGTGAGGATAAATTGGAGGTTGGAATGTATTTGATAACGTTTTTTTCGTAGAATTTCGTGCAAAATTAGACCAAATCCTGCAGAAAACAGAATGGATAATAAACCAGCGTATATTCCATCTCCACCATGGAATATTCGGTAAACTGCAGTAATGAGTGTTACAAGAATGGTTGGAATCCATCCAAAAAAGGCACCCGTTACGCTAATTAAAACTGTACGTGTATCATAAAATATTCCTTCCGTTACTGTCCAAGGCGAAAGCATAATAAATAATCCAATGAACCCTATGACGAATCCAATAAAGATTTGGTTTCGAATTCGTGCATGATCAATACGTACGGTCATCGATCCTTGGATTAATACTAGGGTGAAAAGGAGTAAAGCGTTGTTTAAGAAGCTCTGCACAATAGCAATGTCGGGCACTTAAATCACTCCTTTTTTGCATGTAACTCTATTATAAGGGAGCACGTAGGGAGTGTAAATATAAATAAAAAAATAGATTCCCTAACCTGGGAATCTATGGAATGAGGATGTTTAGTCAGCGTCTATCAATCCTTGCTCGATCAAGAAAGCTCGGGCGACTTCACGTGGTTCTAGTTGAAGCTCGTCCACTTGGTAATTCAAGGCAATCATTGCCGCATCATTATTCAATACCGCCGCTAATTCATCGCTGAGATCCGCTAAAATGGGGTATTTTTCTAATATTCCACCACGAAGCATTGGAAACGCATAATAAGGTGGAAAGAAACTTAAGTCATCTTCTAGTGCAACAAGATTTAATTTTTGAATTAAGGAATCCGTACCAAAAGCCGTTGTGATATTAATGTTTCCATTTTCCAAGGCTTGGTAACGTAACGTCCCTTCAAAAGCACTAACTTCGCCAACTTCAAAGCCATAAGTTTCTTCCATGCCAATTAAACCATCTTGTCGATTGATAAACTCGTAAGTAAATCCTCCATGTAGTTCATCGGCAATGGGGATAAGATCGGAGATCGTTTCTAAATTGTGGAGTTGCGCAAATTCTTGAGTAACTGCCATCACATAAGTATTATTAAAACCAAACTGGCTCAAAACATCAAAATTATTCTCGTCTTTGACAAGCGTTTTTGCTTGATTATAAACATATTCCATATCCGAGCTTGTTTCGTTTCCAAAGATGGTTACATAGACTGTTCCACTGTATTCAATATAGAGATCAATGCTACCAGCTTTCAAAGCATTATAGACAACAAGTGTTCCACCAAGACCATCCTTTCGCTCCACTTGAATGTCGGTTCGATCTTCAATCAACTCTGAGATAAGGTGAACCAAAATTCGTTGTTCGGTGTATTCTTTTCCACCAATGACTAATTTTTCTTGTGGAGAGCAAGCAGATGCGCCAACAAGCATCGCCACCGCTGCTCCCATTGATATCATTTTTTGTAATAATTTCATATGTATCACTCCTTTATTGATTGTTAGAAATAGGCTGCTCCCACAAAGATGAAGATAATCACCAAAGTGGCAGTTGCTAAATAGATATAACGACGATTACGACGATGAATCAGCTTTTCACGGTGACGCAAAGCATCTCCTTGGAGGCTAATCGGTGTGACGACTTGTTCAAATTGGTTTCCTAAGAAATCAACAAATAAGGCAAGCAAACAAGCGGGAATAGCTCCTGCCAATATTTGATTGTTATTGAGAGTACGAATTCCTGAAAATACCAAATATCCAAGACCATCGGCTCCAATATAGGCGGCAATTGTCATAAGCCCTACCGAAGTTACGGCTGCAATACGAACGCCAGCCATGATGACGGGAAGTGCCAATGGAATCTGTATTTTTCGTAATACCTGAAATTTCGTTAAGCCAATTCCATGGGCAGCTTCTAGCATCTCTGGATTGATATTCGTAATTCCAGTGACGGTATTCTTAATAATAGGTAGCAAAGAATAGAGAATGACAATGGTTACAGCAGGAACGGTGCCAATCCCCAAAATTGGGATTGCGAATCCAAGCAGCGCCATACTAGGAATGGCTTGAATCACATTAGCAACACCAAGCACAGGTTTTTTAGCTCGTTGAATATAACTAATAAAGATTCCTAATGGGATACCTATGACTAAAGCTAATCCCACCGATAGGGCAGTGAGTCGTAGGTGATCAGCAATTAAATCGAAGATTAATGGATAATTTCGAGAAACATATTGCCAGAAATTCATGCCAGATCATCTCCTTTCACCGCTAGATAAGGCGTACTCAAAGTAGTTACTAGACTACCTTTCGTGATTAAACCAACGACTTTACCATCTTGAAGAACTGGCAAAGGAGATTGCTGATGTTCATTAATTAATTTTAAAGCCTCTACAATTGATACATTGGGGGTCGTAGAAATGCAATCTGTTTTCATAAGCAATTCCACCTTTTGCGAGCGATCGGCTTCAAGACGGATTTGTTTTGCTTTTATAATTCCTAAAAACTTTCTAGAACGCGGTTCAATCACTAGCAAACTATCGACCCGTGCTTCACGCATTTTCTCCAATGCTTGAAACAAGGTAGCATGTCGTTGGGTGGTAATCGGGTCTTCAATCATAATATCGTTTACTTTAATGTATTCGGGGGACGACCAAATTCGATTTTTACCTACAAATGAGGCGACAAAATCATTAATTGGATGTTTAAGCACTTCTTCTGGGGTATCATATTGAATGATTTTCCCATCATTCATAATGCAGATACGATCGGCAATTTTGATTGCTTCACCCATATCATGGGTAACAAATACAATTGTTTTTTTCAGTTTTGTTTGCAATTCGACAAGTTCTTCTTGAAGGGTTGCGCGTGTGATAGGGTCTAAGGCAGAAAAGGGTTCATCCATTAAAATGACATCAGGGTCTAAAGCAAAGGCTCGAGCAACCCCGATTCGTTGTTGCTGTCCACCTGATAGTTCCGTGGGATAACGGTTGAGAAATTGATCCGGATTCATACCAATCATTTCCATTAATTGAGTCGTTCGAGCAGCAATTTCCTCAGGTTTTCGCTTGCTTACTTTGGGAATAATCTCAATGTTCTCTTTAATAGTCATATGAGGAAAGAGCCCAGTTTGTTGAATGACGTATCCAATATTACGTCGTAATTCAATAACATTCATTTGAGCGATATCTTTCCCTTGCAAAAAAATAGTCCCCGCAGTGGGGGTGATTAGGCGATTGATCATCTTTAAAGTTGTGGTTTTACCACACCCTGACTCTCCAATCAAAACAACCAATTCGCCTTGTTGAACTTCAAAAGATATGTCGTTAAGGACAACATTTTCTTTATATTGCTTTCGTATATGTTCAAAGCGTATCAATGAAAAAACCTCCTTCTTTTAAAGTAGCAACTCTATAATACCATTAAGTTGCTACATGTGTCAAATGAGTCAGAAATTCACTGTAAGCAAATTTATTGAGAACAACTCTTAAGTTTGATATAATAGAAGTATGAAAAAACCGCATACAAGCGGTATATAGGAGGATATAAAATGAAAGAATTAGTAGCACTATTAAATAAAGAAGTGGCAAATCTTGGCGTATTATACACCAAGTTGCACAATTTCCACTGGTATGTCGAAGGTCCAAGATTTTATCAACTTCATGAACTTTATGAAAAATTATATGACGAAGTTACCGAACAATTTGATGTGATTGCGGAACGCGTTCTCCAACTTGGGGAAAAGCCAATTGCAACCCTTAAGGACTTCTTAACGCATGCTTCGATTAAAGAAGCCAGTGGAAAAGAAACATGTGGCGAAATGTTTGCTGCAGTTCTCGCTGACTATCAATTGCTTGATAAAGAATTCACTCAAGGAATTGAACTCGCCGGCAAAGTTGGCGATGAAGTTACCATCGATATGTTTGTTGGTATGAAAGCAGTCATTCAAAAACATGTTTGGATGCTAAAAGCAACTTCCAAAAACTAATTAAATGAAAAAGGTCATCTCCGGATGACCTTTTTTATTGATTGGTTGAGACAAACTTATGAACGCGATCGTAACTTGAACGCTCCCCAATAAAGAATAAAATATCCTTTGCTTTGATTAGAGCATACGGCCCAGGAGAGAGAATTAATTCTCCTTGTCGTTGAATCGCAACAATGGTTGCCATGGTATGATGCCAGAAATTCGTTTCGGCAAGTGTTTTTTCATTTAGTGGTGAATCATCAGGAACAAGATATTCATAAGGAATAAAAGGGCTCACGTCTTTAAAACGATCGGTTTTTTCCACCAATTGGTCCAAGTTGGTGGAAATTTTATTTTTAATGTTTTGCAGTTCATTAAGATCATCCATTAATTCGCTTTTTAAATCGGTTAACGAGCGAATACTTTGATATTGGTGCAGAAAGGCAACCGCATTTTCAATGGATAAGATATGAACGCCACTTCCTTTTTCGGCTGAAACAATTTTCATATCTTCTAACACACACATTGCGCGGCGAGCGGTTTCACTGGATACATTGTATTGCGAAGCAACTGCACTTCGTGCAAAGACACGATCACCTACTTCATATTGTTGTTCTGCAATTTTGCGTGCAAAATCAATAGCAATTTGAAGATATCGAGGGGGATGATCACGAGCAGTGATATGCTTTTCCATAAAAACCCTCCTTTTTTCTCATTATACCATGATTGGTGAAAATGCATCATTAATTATTCACGATTTCCTTATGCTTTGATATAATAGCATCGAGGTGGATAGATATGGATATCTTGTTAAAAAATGGATTGGTTTATGATGGGACTCAATCAGCTCCAGTGGCTGCTGATGTTCGCATACGTGATAAATTGATTGATAAAATCGCTCCCAATCTTTCCGTTATTGAAGGAGAGCATGTCATTGATTGTAAAGGGCAATGCATCTCGCCGGGTTTTATCGATGCTCATTCTCATAATGATTTTTTTGTTAACGTTTCCAGCTCTGATGAAGCAATTATGCCATTTTTGCAACAAGGAATTACGACGCAAATTGTTGGAAATTGTGGGTTTAGCGCTTATGGTATTAAAGAAGATTCTACCTTCAATCATTACGTTGGGGGTGGTTTGTTTCGTGGCGGTAAGCCAACTTCCTTACAACAATTTGTGGACAATACCAAAGGAAATCTATTATTAAATCTAGTCCCATTGGTAGGTCATGGTACCACAAGGATTACTGTGAATGGTCGTGATGCATCGGTTTTGACTTCCGAGCAAAGCGAACTCCAAGAAGCAGTTCTTCGAGAAGCTCTCCAGCAAGGGGCATTTGGAGGTTCATTGGGACTGATGTATGTTCCTGGGATGTTTGCCCCAAAGGAGGAACTCATTAAATTTGCAAAGATCATTAAAGATTATGATGGTATTCTTACCGTGCACCCCCGCGCTAATTCGCGTATTGCACTTGGTTATCCATTATTGGGGAAACCGCACATTGAACAAGCGCTGGATGAAGTTATCGATATTATGAAAGCAACCGGTGTTCGAGTGGAATATTCCCATTTAATATTCGTCGGGAAATCTTCATGGAAGTGCGTTGATAACATGCTAGAGAAGTTTGAAAAGGCACGAGAAGAGGGGTATGAAATTGGCTTTGATTTATACCCGTTTACCTATGGAGCGAGTGTCATTACAGTTGTATTACCGGATTGGTATTTAAAGCTGGATGAAAAAAAACGTAAAGCTCCTTGGACATTATTGAAACTGCGCACCATTATAACCATTACCAAAAAACTTTTAGGCATTGAATTCTCCGATATGATTGTCAGTTATGTTGGCAAGGGTTACGAACACTATGAGGGCATGACAGTTCAGCAAATTGCTGATCGAGAAAATAAATCTGGGTTCGATATGTATCTTAAGTTAGTTGATCTTTCTCAAGGGCAAGCTCGAATCATGCTGGGACGTTATTACAATGAGGACATAATTCGACGCTTAATGGAAAATGATATGTCCGTATTTATGACCGATGCATGGTATGAATGGAGTGGTACTCAAAATGGTGGTACCTATCAAGCGTTTCCTTTATTTCTTGAAAAAACAAAAACATACAATCTTCCACTTGAACACACCATTCATAAAATGACAGGTAAAACTGCAGACCGTTTTCATATTCCAAATCGTGGCTTTTTAAAAGAAGGCTATGTAGCGGATATCACAATATTTGATTATAACAAAATTGCTGTGAATCAAGCCATGCCTAACTCTACTCCTAAAGGAATTGAACATGTCATCATCAATGGAGAATTAATGATATCCAAAAGCATTTATTCGGGTAAACACCCCGGTATTGTCATTCAAAAATCTTTATAATATCAAAATAATTGATCATCAAAACTCCTTATTCAAAGGGGTTTTTGATTGCATCATCCTTTTATAGAAGGGCAAATTATGCTATAATTGTTTTAACTCAACAAGAAAAGGAGAAAAGTGAATGAAAAAAGTTTATATTGTTGATGGTGTTCGTCTTCCAGTAGGTTCTTTCATGGGATTCTATCGCAACACGATTGCACGTGATATGGGGGCGGCTGTCATTAAAGAATTAGTGAAACGCACGGGTATCGATCCACATGTGGTTGATGAAGTAGTTGTGGGAAACATTGTCCAACTTGATCAAAAAGGTAACCCCGGAAGAGAAGCATGGCTTGAAGCAGGAATGCCAATTGAAGTTCCTGGATATACTGTTAATAAAAACTGTGCATCAAGTTCGAAAGCCTTGGCTCTTGCGGCAACTACGATTCTTGCTGGCGAAGCTGATGTTATGGTTGCCGTAGGGATGGAAAGTATGTCAACTACTCCTTATGCACTTCGAAATGCTCGATATGGCTATCGGATGGGTGATGGCGTGATGAGCGATTTGCTTACTGACCTTCTTGTTGGTATGGGAATGACCGCTGAACGCCTAGCTGAAAAATATAATCTCACTCGCAAAGAACTTGATCAATTTGCAGTTGAAAGCCAAAGAAAAGCTACAAAAGCATGGGAGAACAACGTTTTTGCTGACGAATTAATCCCTTTTACCTACACAATGAGGGGAAAAGAATATACCATCACAAAAGATGAAGGATTCAAACCTGAGACAACAGTTGATACTCTTGCAAAACTTCGCCCCACCTTTAAAAAAGATGGAATCGTAACTGCAGGGAATTCCTCCACCATTAATGATGGTGCCGCTGCACTGCTAGTCGTATCGGAAGAAAAACTTCACGAACTAAATTTAAAGCCGATGGCAGAAATTGTCGGCTTTGCTTCCGCAGGTTGTGATCCCCTTATTATGGGCATTGGCCCAGTGCCTGCAGTTCGCAAGTTGTTTAAAAAGACTGGCTTAACTGCCGATCAAATTGATGTTTGGGAACTCAATGAAGCCTTCGCTTCTCAAGCAATGTCTGTCATCAAAGAACTGCAATTAGAACCTTACATGGACCGCATTAATCCTTATGGATCAGGAATCTCTCTTGGCCATCCTGTTGGCGCAACTGGCGCAATTCTAACTACAAAAATTATCCACAACATGCGCCGTAACAAATTAAAATATGGTATTGTTACAATGTGCATTGGTGGCGGCCAAGGATTTGCAATGCTCGTTCGAAATCCTAATGTGTAGCAATTAAAGACTAAGAAGCCAGAGAATCATCTCTGGCTTCTATGCTTTTATTAAGGTCGACTTGTCAAATCTTCGTAAAGCATTTATAATGATGATATTAAAGCGATGATGGGAAGTAGTAGAGTGATTTGTCGGCTGACAGGAAGCAAACATGATATTGAGATTGTTTGTCTGCATGACCCCTTGAATTCATCCCGGAGTGTGGGCAATCCCCAACGTTAACCTCGTTACGGTCAATTAAGAGCATGATTGACTTCATGAATCAGGATGGTACCGCGAGTTCACATCGTTCCTGGGGAATGATGTTTTTTTATGGAAGGAGAAACCATATGGATTTGCAATCTTTAATAAACGAGTTAGAAGTTGAGTTGCTTGCCGTTCATTCTCGGCAACAATTGAATGATCTCCGTGTAAAATACTTAGGGAAAAAATCGGTTGTTCAACAAGCAATGTCACAATTTGGAAAGCTTTCAGCTGCTGAGAGGGCTGTTTTTGGACAACAAATCAACCAGGTAAAGACGGTTATTACTGAAAAGTTTGCTTTGAAAAACGATGAAATAGAAGCATTGGACCTAGCTAATAAACTTGCTGAAGAAGAGGTTGATATTTCTCTACCAGGAGATACATTTACTGCTGGTTCTAAAAGTGTGATTCAAGCCGTTGTTGATGAAATAACATCTTTAGGGATGGGGTTGGGGTATGAGATTGCTGAAGGACCCGAACTTGAAACCGATCATTATAACTTCGAAATGCTCAATCTTCCTAAAGACCATCCTGCACGGGATATGCAAGATACTTTTTACTTGGATGAAAAATGGTTGTTACGAACTCACACCTCTCCTGTTCAAGCTCGAACCCTTTTAATGAAGCAAGGAAAAGGGCCAGTCAAAATCTTGTGCCCCGGGAAAGTGTATCGTCGTGATAACGATGATGCCACACATTCCCATCAGTTTTATCAAATTGAAGGCCTAGTCGTTGATAAGAATATCACTATGGCAGATTTAAAAGGGACCCTTGATTTGTTGGCAAAAAAGATGTTCGGAGAAAAACGTACGATTCGTTTGCGTTCTTCGTATTTTCCTTTTACTGAACCCTCTGTCGAGGTAGATGTTTCCTGTTATGTATGCAACGGAAAAGGCTGTTCCTTATGCAAGCAAACAGGATGGATTGAAATTCTAGGCGCTGGAATGGTTCATCCAAATGTGTTGGAAATGGCAGGATTTGATTCCAAGATTTACCAAGGATTCGCCTTTGGAATTGGAGTTGAGCGCATAGCAATGTTACGATATGGCATTGA
>JBAYCP010000013.1:0-11364 GCA_041668665.1 Bacilli bacterium
ACCAAAAGCGGTTTAAAGCCGAAAATAGAAATGATTGAGCGGATGACTACAGTGGTAAGTTGTGGCACTACTGAGGACATGATAATATCACTCACTTGCTCCACATTTACCCCTTTCGAAAAAAGCAACTCCCGCAAAGTGTGCGCATACTCATCTTCGCTTTTGTAGCGATTTGAGTTGGTTCGGCCAGTAGCAATTAATGCCCCTTGGTCGAAAACGCCAAACACTAGATCGGAGTTGCCGAGATCAAATACAACAACCATATTCATTCATCACCTCTTGTTCCCATCCTTCGATGAAGGTACAGGACAAGATTATTATACGAAAACTCAACAAAAAAGTCGAGAATTAATGTTTTGTAATTAGTGCGAACTTGTTGTCAAACGATAATACTGAATCACTTCTACATTCTCGGTTGTTTCATAACGACAGTATAGCAATATTTCTGTGGGAGAAGTTAAGGATTGAAAACTCAAGTTAATTCCTTTTGTTTCTTTGGAAGATTGGCGCATTTCATCCTGAGGAATGAGAATCAATCCAAAATCTTGGAAAATGCCAATACTTGGGTAATATCGAGGAGAGACTGGAGGGACCGTTTCAGCTGCAATTAGGACAAGATCCCCCATACGAATGGTAGCAGAATCAATACTAAGCGTAACAAGATATTTACCTCCAACCGGCAACAGTTGGGATTGGATTGTATATTCAAATAAAGAAGGGCTTGAAAGATACTCCGAAGAAGTCATTAGACGATTGTATGCATCCTGATAATTCGCAATTTGCTGTTGTTCGGTATCATCACGGCGAAAAATAAAAAACCCGCTCACCATTACAAAGAGAACGGTCAAGACAATGGAAATCGTCAAGGTATGTTTTTTCACTGTCAATCACCAAGTTATATTATACCATACCCTACCAAGAAAAAAAGCCTCTGAAGAGGCTTTAACGAACAACAAAATTGACAATTCGATTCGGGACCACAATGGTTTTCACGATGACTTTATCGACTAGATGAGGCTGGACCGTTGGCAAATCTTGAGCTTGTTCGACAAGTTTTGCTTGATCGTCGTTCATGGGGGCTAAAAAGGTACCGCGCAACTTACCGTTGACTTGAACGGCAATCGATACTTCAGTATCCATTGCAAGGTTTGTATCATAGATTGGCCATTGGGAAACCTGTAAACTATCCTTGCCACCCGTAATCTCATATAGTTCTTCAGTAACATGAGGGGCAAAGGGATGAAGAATTTTTAAAAAGTCATGAAACTCACATACCCCAATTTCAGGAGCTTTAACCCATTCATTAACAAGAGTCATCATTTTAGCAATCGCCGTATTGAACTTCATTGCCTCAATATCATCACTGACTGCTTTAATGGTACGATGCATGATGGGTTCAAAAGTCTTGGAGTATCCAGTAATAGAAAGATTAACTTTTTCTTGTAGTCGCCATACCCGTTCCAAAAAACGACGGCATCCTTTTAATCCATTCTCATTCCAGGGGGTAGGTTGATCATACTCTCCAATAAAAAGAATGTATAATCGTAAACTATCGGCACCGTCGCTCTCAATGATTTCCAAAGGATCCACGACATTACCCCTTGATTTTGACATTTTTTCATTATCGGAGCCTAAGATAAGCCCTTGAGCTGTACGCTTTGCGTAGGGCTCCCGCACTGGAACTTGACCTTGGTCATACAAGAAATGATTCCAAAAACGGGAATAAATCATGTGCCGAGTCACATGTTCCATCCCACCATTATACCAGTCAACGGGCAGCCAATATTTCATTTGATCCTGGCTTGCAAAACACGCTTCATTTTTGGGGTCACAATAGCGTAAAAAATACCAACTAGACCCTGCCCATTGAGGCATGGTATCGGTTTCCCGTTTAGCCATTGCTCCACATTTTGGGCAAGAGACATTCACCCATTCTGGAATATTGGCAAGTGGCGATTCTCCGTTTTCGCCAGGTTCAAAGTGCTCGACTTGAGGAAGCAAAACCGGAAGTTGATCCTCTGGAACTGGGACTTGTCCACAATGAGGACAGTGAATAATAGGAATGGGCTCTCCCCAATAACGCTGACGATTAAATGCCCAGTCTTTCATCTTAAATTGAACAACGCGATGGCCTAGATGCTGTTTTTCAAGTTCTACACAAGCTTTTTCGATTGCATCCTTGACTTCGAGGCCGTTAAGAAAGCCGGAATTGATTAAAATTCCACTCTCTGTCGATGTGTAAGCAGCTTCTGCTAAATTTCCTCCCTGAATGACTTCAACAATATTAAGTCCATACTGTTTTGCAAATTCATAATCGCGAGCATCATGACCCGGAACTGCCATAATCGCCCCGGTTCCATACCCCATCATGACATAATCGGAAACAAAAATGGGTAACCCTTTCCCATTCATTGGATTGATGGCCTCAATGCCCTGAATACGAACGCCTGTTTTATCCTTGTTGAGTTGGACACGTTCAAATTCAGTTTTACGACGAGCTGCCTGTTGATACTCTGCTATTTCGTCCATATTTGCAATTTGTGGACTCCATCTCTCGAGAAGGGGATGTTCTGGAGCAACAACCATAAAAGTTGCTCCGAACAAAGTGTCAGGACGAGTTGTGAAAATGGTAAGAGAATCGCGAACTGGACTTAATTCAAAATGGACCTCGGCTCCATCCGAGCGACCAATCCAATTAATCTGTTCCGTTTTAATACGATCGGAATAATTAACTGTATCCAACCCTTTTAATAAAGCATCCGCATAATCGGTGATTTTAAGAAACCAAACATCCTTTTGTTTTTGCACCACGTCCGAGTCACATCGATCGCATTTCCCTCCTTGAGATTCTTCATTGGCCAAAACCACTTGACAAGAAGGACAATAGTTGACAAAGGTCTTGCTTTTATAAGCGAGCCCTCGATGAAATAATTGTAAGAAAATCCACTGAGTCCACTTATAATATTCTGGTTGTGTGGTATCAACTATTCGATGGAGATCAAACGAAAAACCGGTCCGACGCATTTGAGACAAATAGGTCTTTATGTTACGGTCAGTAACCGTTCGAGGATGAATCTTCGTCTTAATGGCATAATTCTCAGTCGGTAATCCAAACGCATCAAAGCCTAGCGGAAATAAGACATTATACCCTTCCATGCGTCGTTTACGACTAATAACTTCTAAGGATGAAAAGGCACGTACATGCCCAACGTGCATCCCAGTTCCGCTGGGGTAAGGAAACTCTATTAAGCCATAAAACTTTGGCCGAGTATCAAAATCAACGGCATGAAAATACCCTTTTTCTTCCCAAATAGATTGCCATTTGGATTCAATGTCTTGATGGTTATATGGTTGCATAATGCTTCCTCCTCATAAAAAAATCGTCCCAGTTCAGGAACGATGAAACTCGCGGTACCATCCTGATTCGTCGTTGAATGGCAACGACGCTCTCACTTTCACTTTAACGCAGTGCTACGATACTCCAGGCTGAGTTCATTCATTCCTTCCCAACACCTCTCACCAACCGGTGTCTCTCTCCAGAGAATTTGTCAACTACTACTGCCCTTCAACGTTTATGTCATTATTATACTATCTATAAGCATTTTGTCAAAGACATGTTGTCATCCCAAGGAAGCGTTTCTTCATGATATAATAATTACGGTGATTTCTATGAACAATCCTTTCCCCTTTGCGCTTGTAAACAAACGGTATCACACCCTTGATTACGCCCTTAAAATCCGATTTGGATCCAAGTTGGCCAAAGTACCCCTTCATGGCGGTTTTACTTGTCCCAATCGCGATGGAACCATAGGGATTGGAGGATGCACTTTTTGCAGTGCAACCGGAGCAAGCGATTACTTATTGGAACCCTCCACTCCGCTCATCCAGCAATATGAATATGGGAAAAACATTGCATTGCGAAAATGGAAGACCAATCGATTTATTGCCTTTTTCCAGGCTTATACCAATACTCATGCACCGCTTACAGAATTGCGTAAGCGGTTTGACCCCCTTCTCGAGTGGCCGGATGTCGCAATGATCGCCATCGCCACACGGCCAGATTGTTTACCAAATGATGTTATACACTATCTTTCCGAGCTCAATCGAGTCAAGCCTTTGTGGATTGAACTTGGGTTACAAACGATTTTTGATGAAACCGCCCAAAGCATCCATCGCGGTTATGATTTATCGGTTTTTATCGAGGCGGTCCAGCGTTTGCGTCAACACAACCTTGAGGTTGTTGTGCATATTATCAATGGATTGCCTGGAGAATCCCACTCAATGATGATTCAGACGGCTGCTTTTCTCTCTCAGCAAGATATTCAAGGCATCAAATTTCACGCCTTGACTATCGCGAAACAATCCGCATTGGGAGTGCTCTATCAACAGCAACCCTTTCCCCTTTTGACTCAAACAGAGTATCTTGATGTTTTAATAAAGCAGCTTGAACTTTTGCCTCCCTCCATGATTATTCATCGCATCAATGGTGACCCCGTTGCGAAGGAATTGTTGGGTCCAATGTGGTGTTTAAATAAAAGGCATTTTAGCAATCAACTTGACCGTGAAATGGTGATCCGAAATACCTTTCAAGGACGGTGTTATCATGAGTATTAATCTATCCCCTTCCGTCGAACTTGCACATCAACTACTTATACAAGTTCCTGAGCGAACCTTTGCGCTGGATGCAACATGCGGCAATGGCCATGATACACTTTTTTTAGCACAACACTATGAACGGGTAATGGGCATTGACATTCAACCACTAGCAATCAAACGCACGCTTCAACGAACATCCAAATGCTCCAACGTCAAAATTCTCCTGCATCCTCACGAGACCGTTCACGAATTGGTTCCCAACCCCATCGATGCAATTCTTTTTAATCTAGGATTCCTTCCAGGAGGAGATCGACGAATTATCACTCATAAGGAAACAACAATTCTTGCTTTACAACGATTACTACCTCTACTAAAAAAAGGCGGAAAGTGTATCCTTGTTCTCTATTCGCAACATGACCAAGGTTTGGAATCCAACTCCATCTTAGCCTATTTACTTACTCATTCCATTCCGCACAAAATTTATGAGTCGGAAACACATGTCAAAGTCATCGAAATTCTATGCATGTAAAAACCCGCAACTATCAAGTATATGCTTGTAATTGCGGGTTTCTTTATTTATTCGATTTCAATCAGGCCGTAGCCACCATTATTACGTTTGTATACGACAGCAATTTTCTCTTCTTCATCATCACGATAAATATAGAAAGTATGGCCCAATAACTCCATATTCGATATAGCCGTGTCAAGATCCATTAAATCCACCTTAATGGATTTAGTTTTAACGGGGATTTCTTCACTTTCTATATCTTCAATGGCCTCAAGAACAAAAGCTTTTCCTAAGTTCTCACGATGACGCCGATCTAATTTGCTTTTCGCCCGACGAATTTGATCGCTTATTTTGTCAATCACTAAATCAATCGCAGCATACAAATCACGATCAACAACTTCGCCACGAAGAATGGCATATTTAGTAGGAATGGTTACTTCAATCTTTTGACCTTCAGGAACGATGCTTACAACAACCCGACAATCTGTTTCGTCCTTAATGATCAAATACTTCTCCAGTTGATTGAGTTTTTTAATGATTTTTGCCTCAATCGCATCCGTTAATCGAATGTTCTTTCCAGTAATCTGGAACTTCATAGAGTAACAACTCCTTTCATACTTTTATTATACATGAAAAAAGAGATAAATAAAAGGAAATGCACCGACTAGCGGTGCAATAGTAGGGTCATTTCGCGTAATGTTTTTGCTGCAACCGCGGTGGATGCACCACTCGCATCATAGTGAGGAGAGAGTTCAACAATATCTGCACCAACAATATGGTTTAAGCGCGTAAAAGCTTGAATGGCCCCAAGTAATTCTTTGTAGGTTATGCCACCGGGTTCTGGTGCTCCCGTTCCTGGAAATAACGAAGGATCGAGGACATCGAGATCAATGGGAATATAAACTGGCTTATTCGAAAGTTGATCGACGACATCTTCCAGCCCCTGCAAATCAAATTTACGTAAATGAGTATTCCCAGCGGCAGCCCATTGAAATTCCGAAGCATCGCCAGAACGAATTCCGAATTGGAAAATACGTCCGGGTCCGACAAGATCATAGCAGCGGCGCAAGACCGTAGCATGCGATAATTTTCGCCCAAAAAACTCATCACGAAGATCGGTATGAGCATCCAAATGAATGATATGCAAATCCGGAAAATGTTTGACCAGCGCTTGAACAACAGGATACGTCACTAAATGTTCGCCTCCGACCATCATCGGTTTTTTATGGTCAGCAAGAATAGTTGCTGCTGTATTATTAATAACAGCCAGCGCTGCTTCAACATCCCCAATCGGCAAATCGAGGTCACCAATATCCGCAGTTTTGACTTCTCGTAAATTCATGTCAAGGTAAGGTGAATACCACTCTACCCCAAAGGAATCCACGCGTATGGCATTGCCCGCAAAACGAGTTCCTGGCCGAAAGGAAGTGGTCGCATCCATGGGCGATGAAAAAATCACAACATCAGCATCTTCATACTCCGCATTGCAACTTTGAAACGATAAATCAACTTTTTTTAACATAACAATTCCTCCTATCGATGCCAATTCTCTTGGTCAACAATTTTTATGTAGCCATTTCCTAATTCGGTAATTAAAGTTGAGCCTTGACGGTCATATTCGTCAAGCATGTCTAAGAATTCTTCTGAGATAATTTCACCTGGTATGACCAAGGGAATTCCTGGCGGATAAATCATGACGGATTCTGCAGCAATCTCGCCCAAACTATCACTTAGCAAAACATATTTTTCTGGAGCGTGAAATGCCTCGCGTGGACGTACGGCGAAAAGTGGAAATCCGTAATGAAATTTTGGAACTAAATAGCGATCTCTTTCGCCAAAATAGTCATACGATATTTCTTCTAACGCATTAATTAAACGCTCCACGCTTCGTTCATCGGTTCCAATGGAAAAAACTCCAAGGACAACATAAGTTTCCGCAAGCTCCATTTGAATGCTGTACTTATCGCGCAACATATTAAAAATTTCAAATCCAGAAAACCCCAAATCATTGACACGGATAATCAGTTTCGTGCAATCATGGCCCATGGACCCTTTTTGAAGAAAGTATTCATCAGGATATGCCTGAAATCCAGGGATTTCATTGATTCGATTGCAAGCATAATGAGCCAATTCTATGGTTTGCTGCAACAACGTTTCTCCATGGAAATACAGATTTTTTCTTGCTACATCTAAACTTGCAAGGAGTAAGTTGCTGGGGCTCGTTGATTGCAACATACTTAAAATTGTTTGAACAATCATGGGCGTCACATAAGGATTCTCACGCATCAATAAGACTGAACTTTGAGTTAAAGATCCTCCTGTTTTATGAATGGATCCTGTTGTTAGGTCCGCTCCAAGACTAATCCCATGAGGAGGTAATAAGGGCGAGAATGCAAAATGAGAACCATGTGCCTCAACCATAATGACCGCCATTTGGTGTTCGTGAGCGAGATCAATAATACGCTTGGCATCACTAACGACTCCAAAATAAGTGGGATTAATAATATAAATCGCTTTGGCATCTGGATGCTCTTGAATCGCATTTTCAACGGCTTCATAGGAGACACCGTTCGCGATTCCAAGCTCATCATCAATTTCCGGCGCAACAAAAACTGGAACGGCACCACTAAGAATGAGTCCGCTAATCGCCGATTTATGCACATTACGTGGCATAATTATTTTCTCGTGAGCAGAGACAATTGCCATAATCATTGTTATGATTCCAACACTTGTCCCATTCACAAGAAAAAATGCATAATCGGCTCCAAAGGCATCAGCCATAAGGTTTTGAGCTTCTTTAATAACGCCTTTAGGATGATTAAGATTGTCCAAACCACGTGGCAAGTTTGCATCCATACGCATGGCATTTTCACCAACACGAGAAGTAAATTCATCGTTCAAACGCCCAAGCTTATGCCCGGGGACATCGAAAGGTGCAATATCGCTTTCCGCATAGTTTTCTAGTGCGGAAAAGAAGGGGGTACGCTCGTGCTTGTTATCTGACATGCTGAACCTCACTGCCTTTCATTTCTATTCTATCACACGCTCTTTTTCAAGCGGGAAAAAAATGCTTGTAAACGTTCAACTTGGTCAAGTTTTTCCCAAGGCAAATTTAATTCTTCTCGACCAAAGTGACCAAAGACAGCAGTGGATTGATAAATGGGTTGGCGTAAATGAAGCATCTCTATAATGCTCTTAGGAGTAAGTGGGAATAAGAATCGAATCGCTTGGAGCAATAGAGTCTCGTCCACATGAGAAGTACCATAGGTATCAATCGCAATGGAAATGGGCTCGGAGCGACCAATGGCATAGGAAAGCTGAATTTGGACTTTATGGGCCAGACCTGCAGCAACAATGTTTTTGGCGATATATCGTGCGGCATACGCTGCAGAGCGGTCAACTTTCGTAGGGTCTTTCCCACTAAAAGCGCCCCCTCCGTGGCAAGCGGCTCCGCCATAGGTATCAACAATGATCTTTCTTCCCGTTAAGCCCGTGTCACCTTCAGGACCTCCAATTACAAAGCGACCGGTCGGATTGATGAATACACGGTAATCCAAATTAAATCCGTATTGTTGCATGACTTTGGCAATAATCTCGGTTTGAATGTAAGAGCGAAATTCTTCATCGATGGCATCTTCATCATGCTGAACGGACAAAAGCACAGTATGAACGCGAGGATGTTTGGGATTACTATAATCAATCGTAACTTGTGATTTCATATCCGGACGTGCCCAGCGAAAAACTCCAGATTTACGCAAATTGTCTGCGCGTTCCAATAAGCGATGGGCTAAGAAAATAGCGAGTGGCATAAGTGTTTCGGTTTCATCGCATGCATAACCAAACATGATTCCTTGATCGCCAGCACCTAATTCTCCTAAGTCACTGGAATGATCCACGCCCTGTGCAATATCAGGAGATTGCTGTTTAATGACATTCATTACATGGCAATGATCAGCATCGATTCCATAAGCTGGGTTGGTATATCCAATCTCCCTTAATGTTCGACGAACAATTGCTTCATAATCTAGCTTGGCTTTGGTTGATACTTCGCCTCCAACAATGAATAAATTGGTCGTGGCAAAACATTCGACTGCAACTCGTGAATCAGGGTCAATGGCCAAACAAGCATCTAGTACGGCATCTGATACTTGATCACAAAGTTTGTCAGGATGACCAGGTCCTACCGATTCTGAAGTAAATAATAACGTCTCTTGTGGCATTAGTGGAAAATCGTGCATAAAAAAACCTCCCTCGGTAACAAAAAACTTCCCCCGAAGGAAGTTCGTAAATCGTTTACTACTTCCTCTTATCGATCAAGTGCAGTACTTGCTGGGGATTCGGCACCTTCTTTTGATTGGAAAGGGTTGCCACCACATCATCGATTCCCTCAATCTCGTGGTTCTGAATAAGAGTCATTTTTTGTCCATTGACATTGTAGCCATAACTATGTCATTTGTCAATCATAACGATAGGTTTTTTTATAAACCCCATACATTTTTTAGACGAGATAGCATGGCCACCGATACCAGCGCGACTACAATGCCCGCTGCAACAGCTGTAACAATAAGAATGGGTAAATAATACATCATATAAAACGTATTATACACAATACTTACAACGATAATTTGACCAATACTATGCGCCATAGCACCTAGGACGGATACACCAAAAATCGAACATTTTGTCCACCTTAAAACGATGAACGTTACCGAACTTGCCAATAACCATCCACCAATGGAAATCATAAAACCAGCACCAAAACCAGTAGTTAGCAAAGCCGATAAAAGAACACGTAATCCCCCAATCATCCAATAATCTTTCATTCCATATAGTGCAAGAACGATAAGCCCAACCAAGTTGGCAAGTCCAATTTTCACCCCTGGTGCAATCATGGGTAATTGCAAATAAATAGTTTCAATGTAATGGATTAAAACGGATACAGCCAGCAAAAAAGCTAAACGTACCATCTTGGAAGTCTTATTCATGGAGCCCACTCTCCTCAATGACAATAACAACTCGATTAGGTGCACATACAATCGGTTGACCTGGTGTACTTACCCACCCTTGCAACGAACAAATATGATAACGAGATGTTTCTTCAGCGACTCTCACTTTTCCTGTTGCATCGATTTCAATAATCATATCATCCAACAAGGATGGATATTCATTTTGTAACAAAGTATAACTTGCTGGTTGACTCAATGCATACGAATGTGTTAACTCGCCCAAAATATAAACATTCGCGTATTGAGCATTTCCCGAAGGAAGAAAAAAGGGTAAAGAGGCTTGAATGGAAACAGTCACAAGGATAGCAAGGCAAAAATACGTAATATCCGAACTATTTTGGCGTAATCCAAGTTTCATGATGCCTCCTCCTCCCTTTCAATGACTTCATAAGTTGTTTCTTGAATATGGATACCTGCAGTGCAGTGAATCTGGATGGTGGGCTCTTCTTCTACAACAGATTCTACCAGCCAAACAGCTTCCACCATATGGCCATTGGTTCGCAATGCTTGGATTAACGTTAACCCAACTTCCATGGTTTCATTCATAAGAGCTGTACTAAGAATATCAGCCAATGTGGAATCATCCGTCATTACACTGACTGCACGATAGGTATTCTTGGAATAACCCGTACTACTATCAAGAATGTGATGACGTCTCATAAGCGATTCTCCTTCATAAATCATGAAGTTCTGCTCATAATCACCCGACGTAGAAAATGCAATATTATTGTTGGTTGTTACGATAGCAGCATAGTCCGGATAAGCGGGGGATGTTTGGCCTGGATCCAAGGGGTTGATTAAATAGATGGTTTTTGTCAAACTTGGATCGGTATCAAATTGAATGGAACTGTGTCCCGAGTTAAAAATGGAAAAATAGCCCAACGATTGGATTGCTTCCGCAACTTTTTTAGTTGCATATCCCTTGGCGATGGCTCCAACGGTCAACGATATTTGAGTTTCACAACCTGGAATGGCTTTAAGTTCTACAGTGTGAGACGCCTCATCGAGTACAACATATTGATCAATATCCGAATAATTGGGGACACAAGCTCGTGCAGCTGCAATTTCATTCAAACTTGGCTCAACATGATCTTCAATGTTGGGCGATTGATTCAACTGGCCAAGAGGGTCAAGGTGATTAAAATAAGGAGCCCAAAGATCGGTCAAAGAACCAATTCCAAGATGAAAATTTCCTTCAGTAAGTTTGGTATATTCAATGCCAAAGTCAAGCAATTCATATAAATCAGGATGAAT
>JBAYCP010000014.1:0-11086 GCA_041668665.1 Bacilli bacterium
AAGACGCACTCCATTATAGCACTATCTTTTGTCCATGAAAAGAAAAAACTCCATCCAATTCGATGAAGTTTCGTTTAAATGAAGGCAATCAGAGCGAAGATGACGATAATCATGTTACTGAGGTTCGTCAAGAGAGCCCCCATGCTCATCCATCGTAAGAAGGATTGTAGCTCTTGGGGAATGTTGGTTCGATCAATGAGTCCAATTTGTTTGCCAAGATAGCGCAGGAGATACCAGGATATTACAGCTACAAGAATGTATATGGAAGGGATAGGCCCCCATATCACGAGTCCAAGCCCCGTTAATGATAACAGAAAACACCCCATCATAAGGAGCAGGAGATTCTTGCGTTTGGTTGGCGTCAGTCGAGCCAGTAATTGCGCATTCCATTGAGCGAATTCCAAACCACAATGAGGACAAAAAGCTGCTTGTGGATCTTCGACCAAATGATGACAATTGGGACATTGCATATTGATAACCCCCTTTGCGAGAATATGGTATCATAAATAATGGATGAGGGGTATCCCCCAATTCGAAGGAAATGAAGGAGCACAACCAAATGAAGAAAATCCTGTTTTTTTATCAAGAAAGCTGCCCATTTTGTATTCGCGCGCGCCAACACTTGCGTGATTTGCAACACGAGCACCCAGAATATCAACAACTCGATATCGAATTCATCGACGAGAATCTCGAGGCCGAGCGTGCCGCCACCTATGATTATTATTTTGTCCCCACCTTATATGTGGATGGAGTCAAAGTTCATGAAGGTGTCTTGCGCCGTGTCAAACTCGAAGAAATCCTTGCCAACGCTGTTCAAGAACAGGCTCAATAAAGCCTGTTCTTTTTATTTCCGCCGATGCTTTTTTGGATGCCAAGCAAAATGCATATTTTGGCGTTTGAGACGGCTGGTGTATTTGGACAATGCGACACCACTAGCAAGGGATAATACGACAGAACCTCCAACCGCCCACCAAAACCCTTCTTCTTGAGAGAATGGGAGAATGAAGTTCATACCAAAAAATCCTCCGATCATCATGGGGATAGTAAGAACCAGGGTCAACACGGTCAAAGTTTTCATCACTGTATTCATATTGTTGGAAATGACGGATGCAAAAGTATCCATGGAACCACTTAAAATATCTCGATGAATGGCGCACATTTCAGCGGCTTGTCGGTTTTCAATGACTGCATCATCGAGTAAGGCCATGATTTCGGGAGTTCGCTGGACTTCTTCAAGCGCACGCATTTTCTCCAATACAACTCCATCGGCATTAAGTCCGGTGGAAAGGTATACCAACGACTTCGAAAGATTCATTAGTTCAAACAAACCACTATTTTGTAGGGATTCACGCAAGCGTTTTTGAATGAGTTCACTATTATAGTCCACTTGTTTCAATGTTGTTACAAACATGGATGCATTGCGATACAACAGCTGCACCGCAAATTTCATAGGTGTTTGCAACGAAAAACCTTTGGGTAATTTAGCAACCAAATTTGGAATGACAAGATTCTGCCGAGAGGCAGCCGTTACGACATAATGTTCATTCAACAAAATCGCCAAAGGAACCGTAAAGAAATGTTGGGTTTGAGGGTTTAATTCATCATTTTGGGTGGTTGGCACATCCACAACGATGATGCGAACATCACCCTCCGCATCCAAATGGGCGGCTTCTTCTTCGTCCAAGGCTCCTTTTAGAATGCTTGGCGCAATATTCGTCATCGCTGCGACTTGTTCAATTTCTTCGTCGCTAGGCGCTACCAAACGTATCCAAGCTCCTGGTGAAACCTCATTCAAATGGTCGTACGTTTTTAATAATCCATTGGGATCAAGGTAATGAGCAAGAATCATGCAATCCCTTCTTTCTTTCTATGCTTATTTTTATTATACTCAAAATAGAAGCAGAGCAATGAATTTTTCATCATTCTCTCATCATGCATAGAAAGGATCATCCCCCATGAAACCACTTCAATCCAAGATTGCCCTTGTCACAGGTTCCTCCCAAGGCCTTGGCAAAGCGGTAGCAATCGCCCTTGCAACTTCTGGCGCAAAGGTCATCGTTAATTATCATCCGAGCCAAGAACAAGCTGCAAAAGACGTCGTTGCTCATATTCACAAAGAAGGCGGACATGCTGTCCTCTTCCCCGCCGATGTCACCTCTCTTGAACAGCTGCGACTAATGTATGCATTTGTTCAATCGACGTATGGCCACCTTGATGTTTTAATCAATAATGCAGGGGTTATGAGCAATGGCCCCCTCGAAAGCGTAACGGAGACTGATTTTGATCGTCATTTCTCTGTCAACGTGAAAGGCACCTATTTCAATATTCAACAGGCTGTTCCTTTGATGAAACCCGGTTCTCGTATTATTAATTTCTCTTCCTCTGTTACTGGTCAAATGTATGCGAATTATTCCGTGTATGCAGCGACAAAAGGTGCCATCGATCAATTAACTCGTCATCTTGCAAAAGAACTAGGCCCGAAAGGCATTAGTATCAATGCCATTGCTCCTGGCCCCAGCAATACTGACATGTTTGTCGTTGGTCGGACCGAAGCCCAACTTGCAAGTACAAAAGCCAACATTGCCGCCGGTCGTTTGGGCGAACCCTCTGATGTTGCAAGTCTGATTCTCATGCTCCTTACCGAACCGACTGGTTGGATTCAAGGTCAAACGATTAAAGCCAACGGTGGATTCATCTAAAGAAAAAAGTTCCTCCCATGAGGAACTTTTTTATCGAACAAGGATATGAGATTTCTCGCCAACCACCGTCGCCCCGGCAGGTATATCATGAAGCACGACGGTATCGGCACCTATTTTTACATCATCCCCAATGGTAATGTTTCCTAAGATTTTTGCCCCTGTTCCAACGAGGACTCGGTTTCCCAATGTTGGGTGGCGCTTGGCATGAACATGCCCTGTTCCCCCTAATGTTGAACCATGGAACATCATGCAATCATCGCCAATCACCGCCGTAGAACCAATCACAACTCCAGCCCCATGATCAATAAACAAGCGCCGTCCGATACTCGCCCCTGGATGGATTTCGATGAGGGTGAAGAAACGTACTGCTTGCATTATCACTTCGGCAAGTAACTTCAAACGAATCTTCCAAAGGCCATGCGCAATTCGATACCAAAATATCGCATGAACCCCTGGATAGGTTAAGAGAATTTGGAGATAATGACGCGCGGCAGGATCCCGCTCCATAATCGACTTAAGATAGGCTCGCATAACCTTTGCTCAAATACTTGAGCCCTCCATCGGGAGCAATCACAAGAATGATTGCATGGGGTTGTTTGGCGAGTAAGCGTTCGGCCACATGAATAGCGGCTCCGCTGGAAATGCCAAGGAAGAAACCCAACTTCGCATAGTTTTGCATGGTAGAAAGAGCCGAGGCAGTGTCCACAGTTTCGATGGAATCAACACCATCCAATTGAAGGATGGTTGGTACAAAACCTGCCCCAATTCCTTGGATTCCATGAGGACCTTTGCTCCCTTGAGTAATCACTGGCGATTCCATAGGTTCGACCCCAATAATTTGTACATGGGGATAACGAGCTTTGAGAAAAGGAGCTATACCCGAGATGGTTCCGCCGGTGCCAATGCCCGCAACCACGATATCCAAGACAGGCATATCGGCGATAATCTCTTCAGCAGTTGTTCGATGGGCCAAGCGGTTATCTACATTATTGAATTGATCCAACATCTTATACCCTTGTTCACGAACCAATTGTTGAGCCAAAGCAATGGCGCCTGCCATTCCTTGGACCCCTGGGGTCAAGCGAACTTCAGCTCCATAGGCTGCCATAACTTGGCGACGTTCGATGCTCATTGTATCAGGCATCACTAGAATCACGTGAACTCCATAGTGAGAGCCTAGCATCGCAAGAGCAATTCCTGTGTTGCCACTGGTGGGTTCGACGATGGTATCGCCGGGGTGCAATTCGCCGCGTGAGCGCATGCCCTCTAGCATGGATCGGACTGCTCGGTCCTTGACCGAACCACTTGGATTGTATTGTTCTAATTTGAGAAAAAGCCCTTGGGCAGCGACGATAGGGGTATGACCGACTAAATCGGCCAGTGAATGATAAATCATGGGAACTCCTCCTTTTGGATGCGACCTTGATAAGAGAATACTATTATATCGAAACCTCGTTTCATTCGCCATGAATATGATTATCGATTTCATGGAAACTTGTGCATTTACACCCTTTTAAAAGCATGCTACACTTAAACAAACAAGGAATCGAAAGGATGATTGTTAATGGTTGCATGGTTTGAGTCGCTCACTCCAGTGGTCCAAGCACTCTTGGCAACTTTATTCACGTGGGGACTCACTGCTCTAGGAGCTGGATTGGTCTTCTTCTTTAAAACGATAAATCGAAAAGCATTGAATTTGATGCTTGGTTTTGCAGGTGGCGTCATGGTGGCCGCTTCGTTTTGGTCCTTACTTTCTCCAGCCATTGATTTGGCCGAAGAAATGGGGTCCATTTCATGGTTAGTAGCCGCTATTGGTTTTATTATGGGCGGATTATTCCTCTTTCTTTTGGATCGCTTTATGCCCCATATGCACCTTGGCGCCAAGCAGGCAGAAGGAAGTAAATCTAGTTTGAAACGCTCCATTTTATTGGTGCTCTCCATTACCTTACATAATATTCCCGAAGGATTAGCAGTAGGGGTTGCCTTTGGTGCTGTTGCGGCAGGAATCCCCGGAGCAGGCCTCATGGGGGCTGTTGCCTTGGCCATTGGGATTGGCTTGCAAAACTTTCCAGAAGGTGCTGCCGTCTCCGTTCCCTTGCGCCGTGAAGGACTCTCGCGATGGAAAAGCTTCCTATATGGACAAGCTTCTGGACTTGTCGAACCGATTTCAGGAGTCTTAGGGGCCTTGTTGGTTATTGCCATACGCCCCATCCTGCCCTATGCTTTGGCTTTTGCGGCTGGCGCAATGATTTATGTAGTCGTGGAAGAACTCATCCCCGAAGCCCAATGTGGCTCTCCCGATGGGAGTGGTGCCGACCGTGCCACCATTGGTTTTATGATTGGCTTTGCACTCATGATGATGCTAGACGTGGCATTAGGATAATCGAGCACATTGAGGGGACTTCCCCTCTTTTTTTATGTCAAGGTGTGCTAAAATAGAGGAACCATATGCATGTTATACGTGCTAGCATGCATCTTGTCCCAAAGGACTGTGCCATCGGTTTTCGATGGCTATAATGATAGATAGGAGGCACTTCGGATGTTTAAGCTGATTTGGACCGTCCAAGAATCCCAACAATTAACCTCTCAACTACACCCAAATTCGGCTCGCCCATTTGAGGTTGTTCTCGCTCATTCGGCATCTGAAGTTGCTCCCCATCAAATTGGCATCTTATATCCCCAAAATGATCCGGAGCAGGCCAAGTTGCTCGCAGAAGCCATTAAACTCGTCCAACCCCGGCTTTTGTTTGAAACTCGAGAAGGGTGGGAACTCGTGGCCATCTACGATCTCGCTTACCTAGAGTCGTTTGGCAACGACATCCTTGTGCATCGATGCAAAAATTCCAGCTTCATTATTCGCGAACCCCTCTATCAACTGGAAGAAGTCTTAGTTCCTTATCATTTTCTCCGTGTCGGGAAATCGTATGTCGTCTCATTGGCCGCCATCCAACGCATTCGCTCACAGTTCAATGCCAAGTTGCTATTGGAACTCGAGGGCAATCATACCGTTGAGGTATCGCGTTCGTATGTTCGCGCCTTCAAAACGGCGCTCGGCCTCACATCCAAGGAGGACACCCTATGAAATCGTATCATTGGATTATCTTAATAAGTCTTACAATCCTTGCTTTTGGTATGGCCATTCAGACCTATCGCCAATGGAGTTGGGATCGACGTTTGCAACGCGCCAAAATCCAAGCAGGCTTACCGAGCATGAAACCGACACGCATGTCGTTACGCCTCGCTACATCCTCCACATTGACGGTGGCACTTCTTTCCACTTTAGTCGTGGGAATTTCCTTAACCACTCAGACCAATCCTACCCCAGTATCTGGGCTGTTCCGAGTCGCCAATTCATGGAAAATGGAACAATTGGTGCAAAGCAATGAACAATTGCGTTGGTATGATACTTTGCGTGGTGGCAATCTCTTTACCATGGATTCGACAGCGGCTGGTAACCTGGAAAGTGCACCATCGAGTAACAATTCTACACCGGATTACATCGACACCAATGTCCAAGTTGAAGGTGTGGATGAAGGCGATATCATTAAAAGCAATGGAACCTCCATTGTCTATGCCGCCCGTTATCAAAATGCCATTCAAGTATTGGATGTTCAGCCCGATCAATCTTTACTGGCTCGTACCCCTCTTGATTTAGGAGATCTCTATACCGATTCCATCTATTTAACGGATGAATATCTCATCGTTATGGGTTATCGTTATGAAGCTCCTCCCTTGGATCGTTGCAACGGTGTCACCTACTGCACCGCCATGTGGTGGTATTCCCAAAGTGGCGCCATTGAAGTGTATGATTTGGAGACTCTCGACCAAGTCTACGCGATTTCGAGTGATGCAAGTTTCCGTGACCATCGCTTAATTGACGATACCCTTATTTTCATCGGAGATAAAACCCTTTATGGACGTGAAGAATATCGCCCGAGCTTCTCCATCGAAACCGCAAACGGTTCCTATACGGATGTTATCGGCTATCAAGATATCTATTACTATGAGAATACGGTGATTCATACCATGAGCGTCTTCGCAACCTTAAACTTAACAAATTTTCACTTGGATCGCGCAGCCTATTTGGGGAATGTACAAACACTCTACATGAATGAGGATGCCATCTATACCACTGAAACAACCTATGACAGTGAACGCTCGCAAATCAACCTTCACCTGGCTAAATATCATTATGATGCCGAACAATCTTTAATCACCTTTGCTGCTCACACCTATGTGCGCGGTCAAGTAGAGAATCAATTCTATATGGATGAGTACAATGGAATCCTTCGCATTGTCACCACCGAGACCACTTGGACCGATGTTTCAAGCACCACTACCAATCGCCTGTATACCTTACAAGAAGCCGAAGGAGAATTTACGATTCTTGCCGTACTTAGTGAAGGTCTCGGCAAACCCAATGAGCGCGTGAAATCGGTTCGTTTCCAAGCCGAAGTTGGGTATGTGGTTACCTTTGAACAAACCGATCCTCTCTATACCATCAACCTCAGTGATCCCAGCAATCCCGTCATTGAAAATGCCATCGAAGAAACTGGTTACAATACCTACATGCATCCTTGGGGCGAGGATCGTCTCATCGGCATTGGTTATTCCGCCACACCTTCTGGTACCATTACCGGCATTAAAGTCAGCGCTTATGATACTCAAGATACCGTAGAACCCTTGGAAACTTATTCCTTTACAGGCCAAGACAATACCTACAATTACTCCTATTCCGAAGCGCTCTACAATCATAAAGCATTGCTCGTCTCCCCGACCCATGGCTTATTGGGCTTTGCCCTCCATTCCTACAAATGGGGGTATGTCGAAGAGAATTATCGTTATGAGTATGGGAGTCACTTTGTCTTGTTCCACATTGACTTTGACGCTAGTCCCATTATCGATGCTCCTCTCCAAATCGGATATCAAAATCAAGACTATAATCTTGGCATTGAACGTGGGATCTACATTGATCAAATGTTGTATGTCTTCTCCAACTATGGAGTCATGATTTATGACCTTGAACAAGATCTCCAACTTCCAACCTTAGCCTTCAACTATGTCGTTGATGACGAAGAATAAAAAGATAGGCAGCCAATCATGGCTGCCTATCTTCATCGTTGTTGCAAGGCTGTTAAAAAGGCATCAACTTTCGTTTCATCCGTCGCCCAAGAAGTGACTAAACGAACCGTGACTCGGTCATCGTCACGTCGTTCCCAAATGCTAAATGTAGCATGTTGTTCCAACCATGTTAGTTGCGCTGGAGTAAGAATGGGAAATAACAAGTTGGTCGTGCTATACATCCACAAAGGAATCCCTGCGTCAAGGAGGCCTTTTTGCAGCTTCATCGCCATTTTATTCGCATGCAATGCGAGTTGGAAATAAAGTCCATCTCGAAAAAGTTCTCCAAATTGAGCTCCTAATAAAAAACCTTTGGCAAGCATGCCACCTTTTTGTTTGATGAGAAAGCGGAAGTCTTTTTGAATGGCAGGATGAAGCAGAACAATGGCTTCTCCCATCAGTGCACCGTTTTTGGTGCCACCAATGGTAAAGGCATCCATGTACTGGGCATAATCACGTAAGGTGCAATCATTTTCTTCGCTACACAAGGCGTTGCCAAGACGAGCACCATCCATGTACAACCATAAGCCATACTCCTCGCAAACCGCTCGCAAATGCTTTAATTCTTCTTTGGTATAAACTCCACCAAGTTCAGTGGCATTACTAATGTAGACTACCCGTGGTTGGACCATGTGTTCATCTTCATGTTGCAGCACGACTTTTCGAATGCCTTGTGGCGTCAGTTTTCCTGCTACTCCCTCGGCAACAAGAACCTTATGCCCCGTGGCTTCAATCGCTCCCGTTTCATGGACATTGATATGCCCGCTTGCGACCGAAATGACGGCTTCATGAGGACGTAAAGCGGCACTAAGAAAAGTGAGGTTGGCTTGGGTCCCTCCCACCACAAAATGAATGGCAGCGGGAACTCCTAACTCCCGTTGAATCAATGCCCGTGCTTCTTCGCTGTAGGTATCCAATCCATACCCCCCATGGGCCTGCAAATTCAACGCTTGTATTTTTTCTAATAGGCGCGGATGGGCGCCTTCACTGTAATCATTCACTAAAGATATCATGCTACTCGCCTCCGCTTCTTATTGTAACGAAAGCAGGTCCTTATTTCTAGCAAAAATGCAATGTCCTTGCACAAAGGTATCGTTACACTTTATAGTGAAGGTATGAACTCTTTGGTTCCCCCATAACATAAGGAGGTTTTTTATGAACCTAGAACGCGAATTAGTAGCCTATAAAACCCTGTCGTATTCGAAGAAGACCGAGCAAGAAAAAGCCATCATGGATGGCGCAACCAAGCAATTGTTTGAAAGTGGTATTGAACAACGAGCCTTACAAGTCGGTGATACCATTCCTAGTCTCCAATTACGTGACCAATTTGGAACACATCTTGCTGTTTCGGATTTGCTGCAACAAGGTCCTCTCGTCATCGTCTTTTATCGTGGAGGTTGGTGCCCGTATTGCAATTTGGAGCTGCGTGCTTACCAAGCGATTTTACCTGAATTGCAAGCTCGGCACGCCAACCTATTGGCCATCTCCCCCGAACGCATGGAATTAGGTGTCGATTTAACTCAAAAACATCGACTCACCTTCCCTTTACTTTTTGATGAGAACCTTACCGTCGCTCGCCAATTCGGTCTCGTCTTCTCGTTACCGGAAAATTTAATTGAACTCTACGAACGTATGGGCATTGATTTGGTCAAGTCTCAAGGCAATGACCATGGTGAATTGCCCGTGCCTGCAACCTATGTTGTGAATTCCAATGGTGTGATTGTCTATGCCTTTGTCCAGGCGGACTACACCAAGCGTTTGGAACCTCAAGTCGTCTTAGACGTTTTATCTCGATAAAAAAGATGAAGCCTGCGGGCTTCATCTTTTCTTATACATGGATTGCTTCTTCGTCGTCTTCAACCGACAAAACGAGGGGGTCAATGGTTTGAACTAAGAACTCCTCCACTTGTTCACTTGCTCGACCGATGTGCCGGTAGGGGTCAAGACATGCCGTGAGTTTCGCTCCTAGGGGTGCAAACAAGGGATCGCTTTGCAGATGAGCGAACAATGGATTAGGAACACCTTGTTCTTTCATGGTAACTGCCGCCTGATGGGCGAGGACACGAATCCGTTCATGTCCCACTTGGCGATCGCCTCCTGCGCGTACATATTCCATTAAGATTTCTTCCGTAGCAAGGAAGGGTAATTCCTCCATAATCGCTCGGTGCATCATCTTGGGATAAATTTGCAAATGGGCGATGACATTATGATAAAGACTTAAAATACCATCCACTGCTAGGAATGCTTGAGGAATAAGAATTCGTTTGGCTGCCGAGTCATCAAGGGTTCGTTCCATCCATTGCTGGGAAGCAGTGGCGGCAAGTGCAGTAGGCATTGCTTGAACGACTCGTGCCAAAGAGTTGATACGTTCGCAACGCATCGGATTTCGTTTGTAGGCCATTGCACTCGAGCCGATTTGGCTCGTTTCGATGGGTTCTTCCACTTCATTTCGGCTTTGCAACAAGCGTGTATCAACCGCAAATTTTGCTGCGCTTTGCGCCACACTGGACAGCCAAGAAACGATACGATAATCAAGTTTTCGTGGGTAAGTTTGCCCACTCACCGGATAAATCGCGTCAAAGCCAAAACGATGGGCGACTTGTTGTTCCAACGCCTTCACTTTTGCTACATCATGATTCATTAAGACCAGAAAACTAGCTTGGGTACCTGTCGCTCCTCGAAATCCTTTGAACCGTAATTCGAGGCGCAAGGCTTGTAGTTCATGATAATCCGATAATAAGTCTTGGAGGTAAAGTGTCGCGCGCTTGCCAACAGTCGTCAGCTGTGCCGGTTGTAAATGTGTGAGCCCCAACGTAGGAATATCCTTTGTTTGACGGGCAAATACTGCCAAAGCTTTCATGACTCGCAACAGTTTTTCTTCGAGGAGTTGCATGGCATCGCGCATGATAATAAGATCGGCATTATCACTGATATCACAACTGGTGGCTCCCCAATGCAAAATGGGTTTGGCCAAGGGGCATACATCCCCGTAGGCTTGCACATGTGCCATGATTTCATGGCGCAATTGCCGCTCATGTTCATGAATATTGGCAAAGTCAATGATTGTTTGGCCGGCTTCAAGTTCGCGTATTTGGGCATCTGTAATAGGCAAACCAAAATCTTGTTCCGCTCGTGCAAGTTCGGTCCATAGTTTTCGCCACAACAAGGCTTTATGGTGTTCACTAAAAAGGGACGCCATCGCCGGAGACCCATACCGGGTGACTAAAGGATTTTGATAAAGGGTTTCAGCACTCATCAAGACTCCT
>JBAYCP010000015.1:0-10604 GCA_041668665.1 Bacilli bacterium
CACCGCCCAAACTATCCGTTTCATAAAACCAATTTTGAGCGTTATCATGTGATTGAAAGTCCCATAAACGGACGCGAGGTATCTAGTACAAACATTCGTCTAGGGGCACTTCATGAAGTTCCAGAAGAAGTCCAACACTATATCATAAAACATGGTGTATATTTGGATCATATTATGAAGAATACACTCCCAAAAAATCGCTATTTGCATAGTAAATCTGTTGCAAAACTTGCAATAAAGCTTGCAAAAGCTAATAAAATGGATGTTTCTCAGGCCTATATCGCTGGCATATTACACGATTGCGCCAAACACCTTCCCAAAGATGTTCAACATGCGATCATGGAGATGCATTTCCCCAACCATCTATCCTATTCACCCCATGTTTATCATCAATTCATTGGAAGCTACTTGGCAAAGGAAAAATATCAAATCAACGATCAAGTTATTCTCAATGCAATTGCATCTCATGCAACAGCTTCCAACTCTATGGATAAACTGGCTAAATTACTATATTGTGCGGATAAGATTGATCCTTCGCGAGATTATGATTCATCTGCACTTATTGAATCTTGTAAAAAAGACATTGAATCTGGCTTTTGTCTTGTGCTGCAAGAAAATATTCAATATCTAAGGTCCAAAAATATTCCCATCGAACCAATCACACAACTTGCAGTTGCTACCTATTGTAACAAGGAGGATTTCACTGAATGAAATATCTTGCAGCCATCGTTAATACACTCGATCAAAAGAAAGCAAGAAACATACAGATTATTAATGTTTCGCAATCGAATCCGCTTGCAGAGTACTATGTCATTTGCGATGCAGATAGTGATCGACAATGTGAAGCACTTGCCAAGGCAGTGGAAGATACCCTGAATACTATGAACCGCGACGTACACCATATTGAGGGTCGAAAATCAAAATGGGTTCTTGTGGATGCCAATAACATTATCGTCCACATTTTCCATACCTCTGAACGAGATAAATATGGACTTGATCGATTATGGAGCGATCATCCTCGAATTGATATTGAAGAACTTCTTCATTCCAAAGGAGATCTACAATGACATCAAAAGAAATGCTCTATGAGGATATCCTTTCTCAAACAACATCATTAATGGACCATAAAGCAGGGTGGATTGCAAATTTTTCTAACTTAGCTGCCTTGCTTTGGCTTCATTTACCAAACATTAATTGGGTCGGTTTCTATTTTCGGACAAGCCCAGATCAACTTACACTTGGACCCTTTCAAGGAAAACCCGCTTGTACCATTATTCCAATGGGAAAGGGAGTATGTGGAACAGCAGCTTCAATGAAAAAGCCCATCATTGTTAGCAATGTGCATAAATTTGATGGTCATATCGCATGTGATGAATCCTCAGCATCGGAAATTGTAATTCCGATCCTTGAAGCAAATGAGATTATAGGAGTTCTCGATATTGACTCGCCAATTCTAGATCGATTTGATAACATCGATCAAATCAATCTAGAGAAAATCATTCAACTTCTATTAGAAGCCACACGTTAATAAAAAAAGTCGCCCACTATGAAAGAGAAGAGCGACTTTTTTTATGCATCAAATAACTTCGTATAATTTATATTATGTTATTTTATATCGCGTAGTCGACTTGTTCCTAATAAGCCATGATTCGTATCTAAACCAAAATTGGCGGCAATTGTCGCACCAATATCAGCAAAAGAATCACCATTTTTCAGTTGGTCACTTCCAATTAGTCTTGGCGAGTGAATAATCCATGGAACATTTTCTCTTGTATGGTCACTTCCTCGATACGTAGGGTCATTTCCATGATCAGCGGTAATCATCAGTAAATCATTGGGGCCAAGTTCTGCTAGTAAATCACCAAGTTGTACATCAAATTCTTCGAGAGCTCGTCCATAACCATTACTATCTCTTCGATGCCCATATTCCATATCAAAATCAACTAGATTAACAAAACATAGACCTTGGAATTGTTGCCGAGCAAGTTCAATGGTCTGATTCATTCCAATTTTGTTGGATGCGGATTTGAAAGCTTGGGTAATTCCTTTGCCATTAAAAATATCATTTATTTTACCAATCGAAATGACATCATTCCCATTGCTTTTCAATAAATCAAGATATGTATCGGCAAATGGCGATAAGGCATAATCGTGACGTCGCGGTGTTCTAGTAAATCCTTCTGCCTGAGAGCCAACAAACGGCCGCGCAATAATTCTTCCTACTTTCCATTCTGGTTTCATCATGATTTCGCGAGTAATCTCGCAAATACGATACAACTCCTCAATTGATACCGTCTCCTCATGAGCAGCAATTTGAAGCACAGAATCAGCTGATGTATAAACGATGATTGAGCCGTTATTACGTTGCTCCTCGCCTAATTCTTTAATGATTTCTGTCCCACTCGCCGATTTATTACCGATTACTTTTCGACCCGTTTTTCTTTCAATTTCATCAATTAATTCTTGAGGAAAACCTGTTTCGGTAAAAGTCTGAAAAGGTTGCTCAATATATAGCCCCATCATTTCCCAATGCCCAGTCATTGTATCTTTTCCAACACTTTTTTCAGCGAGTCGAGCGACATAATGTGGCAGCGAAGCATCTAGCGGTTTGACATGGATGTAATTGTCCAATTTTCCCAACCCTAATGATGCCAAATTAGGTAATTGCAATCCACCGACTGCAATATCAATGTTTTGTAATGTGTTTGCTCCTTGGTCTCCAAAAGAAGATGCGTCACTGGCATGACCAATCCCTACTGAATCTAAAACAATTAAAAATACTCTAGAAAATGTCTTATGTTTCATTCTATTTATCCCCTTTCTTAGCAAATGGATGATGAAGCAAATAAGTTTCTTGTAACTGTTGACTTGTTAAATGCGTATAGATCTCGGTGGTTTGAATACTGCTATGTCCAAGTAGAGCTTGTAAAGTTCTTAAATCCGCGTTATTTTTTAGCATATTACTCGCAAAACTATGTCTTAGCATGTGAGGGGACACCTTTTTATTTAATTTTGCTTTGACCCCATAGTTTCGGATCATCCGAAAAATGAAAGATCTTGATAATTCTCGTCCATTGTGAGACAAGAAAACTTGTCTAGGGTGATTCTTTGAATCGTGAAGGATTAAATTAGGTCGAACTTGAGTTAAGTATTGAGCAAGTGTTTCCATTGCATACTCACCTAGCATAACAATTCTCTGCTTGTCTCCTTTTCCAATACACCTTGCGGTTCCTTCTTGAAGGTTTAAATCATTGATGGTCAATCGAACTAGTTCAGTAACTCGCATTCCAGTTGAGTATAAGACTTCCAAAATAGCTCGGTCGCGTATTCCATTACAGCTATCAAGAGGTACTGCATCCATCAATTTAATAACCTCTTCTTGTTCTAAAAAAACTGGAAGAGTAAAGGATTTATGGGGAAAATCTATAACATCAGATGGATTATAATCAATTAAATTCTGTTTATAAACCTCTTTATAAAATGATTTTATCACACTTAAGGTCAAAATAATGCTTCGACGCGCATAATTTTGCTTTCCTAATTCTGCCAAGTAATTTCGAATATGAATAGGCTCAATTTCTAATAGGGATGTGTTATTTTTAACAAGATAATTAGAAAAACTCTTTAACGCACGCTCATAAGTTTTAATCGTATTATTTGCATAATTTTTATCAAAATATCTTGATTCCAAAAAATTAGATATTTCATTCATCGAAATCACCTATCATTTCTGCTGCAATCATAACTTTTGATTTATTGCCAAGTTTTTGATTGATTTCTTTGACAATTTGATCAACTTTTCGGTGGCTACGAATTGTTTCACGATCAAAGATTGATAGTTGTTTAGCAAATGAATCGATTTTTGCGACATTATGAAGTGTAATTCCTAATAATCGAATAGGTCGCCCTTCTTGATAATTTTGATCAAACATTCTCATTGCATTCATAAATATTATTTCGTAATCATTTGTTGGATCATCGATACTCAGAGACCGATTGGAATTTCTAAAATCATAATAACGAATTGTAATCGAAATAGTTACTCCAAAAAGTTCATCTCTTTGGGCACGTCGGGACACACTTTTAGCAAGTTTTGAGAACATCTCTTTGATTTCTTGATAATCAGTTGTATCATGAGAAAAAGTTCTTGAGTTTCCAACGGACTTTGCATCTGAAGATTCTGTATGAACGATGGATTCATCATTACCATTTGCCCATTTTATAAGCACATCATACATTTTCCCAAGTTTACTTTTTAAATATGCCTGATCATTATAATGGACAAAATCACCAATTGTTTGAATCCCAATATCCATAAAGAATATCGCAGTTTTTTTACCGACTCCATACATATCACCTATTTTTAGTGGCCAAAGCATGCCTGGAATATCTCTTTTTCTAAGAACTGTGATACCAAAAGGTTTTTTCATGTCACTTGCCATTTTTGCAAGAAACTTATTGGGTGCTACACCAATACTACATTTTAGTCCCGTCTCATCTAGTATTGCATCTTGTATACTTTTAACAAAAGAAAATGGATTATCATTGATTGATATTTTATGAGTAACATCAACATAACATTCATCGATACTTGCAAGTTCAATAATATCTGAGAACCTTTTTATAATATCAATAAATTTACGAGTAAAAAACTCATATAAACGAAAATCCGGAGATACGATAATTAAACTTGGGCAAAGCTTTTTCGCTTGAAAAACTGGCATAGCCGAATGAACGCCAAAATTGCGAGCCTCATAAGATGCGGTAGTAATAATTGATCTGCTGCTTTTCCCACCAACTGCTATAGGTTTACCTTGAAATTTTGGTTCAATGACCTGCGCGCATGATGCAAAATATGCATTCATATCAATATGTAGGATGATGCGGGACATATATATCAACCCCTATTACAACTGTTTTTATACTATTATTCGACTTTTAGTAGTTCTTTGGCCATTTTTATGGTCGTCTCTGTTGGCTTGCTATCTGTTGATAACATAGTTGCTATTTCATGTATTCGATTATTCTCATTAAGAAGAATGACTTCGGTGTATGTTTTTCCTGCTTTAATTAGTTTGCCAACTTTGTAATGGTTTTGACCTTGACAGGCAACCTGAGTAAGATGAGTAATACTTATTACTTGGCAGGACAAGGACATTTTATTCATCTTTTCACCGACAGAGTAAGCTGTGGTTCCACTTAATCCAGTATCAATTTCATCAAATATAATTGTGCTAATCCCAAGTAACCGGCTTAAAACAACTTTTAATCCCAGCATTAATCTTGAGACTTCTCCCCCAGATGCCACCTTTATTAATGGTCTCGGAGGTTGACCTGGATTTAAACTAACAAAAAATTCTATTTCATCAATTCCAGAAGAATCAGGTTCTGCTTTCTCCAAAAAATTAGCAATAAATGTTGAGTTTTTTAGATGAAGGTCTGAAAGTTCTTGTTCAATGTCTTTACTCATCGCTATATTTGTTAATTTTCTTGCTTTACTTAGCTCTTTCCCTTTTTCCACCAAAGCAGATAACAACAATCGTTGTTTTTCTTTATACTCTGCCATTTTCACTTCAAATAGGTTGCTTCTTTCAATCTGAGATTCTAACTTATCACGAAATTCTTGAATATCGTGATAATTACTTCCAAATTTTCTTCGTAGTCGATTGATTTCATAGATTCGATCTTGAATGATATTCATTCGTTGAGAGTCAAAGTCAATGCTATCAAAAATTGAATGAATTGAATCAAGAAAATCCTCTAAGTTAAAATATAAGTCAGACAGACGATTGCTAAGCTCCATAAACTTAGTATCATCAGAAAGATTTTCAAGAGCCTTTTTTGCGCTGAATAGCGAAGTTTTTGCACCATATTCACCTTCTAAAGAATCCTGAATTACTTCCATTTTTTGCGATATCTTTTCATAAGATTGAATTCTTTTGTGCTCTTCCTCCAACTCTTCCAATTCATGCTCGCGTATATTTGCATCCTCAATTTCTTTTAATTGAAAACGCATGACATCCAATCGGTCTCTATCCAACTCAGTAGACTCAAGTTTTCGAATTTGCTGAACAACATCATTGTGTTGGTGATAAATGTCCAAATATTGATCTCGAATGGGCTGGATTGTCTCACTTCCATATCGATCCAATAATTCTAAATGGTTTTTTCGATCAAGCAGGGCATTATTATCATGCTGTGAATGGATATCGATTACTTCTTTCATGATAGATCGTATTGTTCCTAATGTAGATATCCGCCCATTTAACCGCACGGTTGAACGCCCATCTTTGTCAATCTCTCGTGATACAACCATGGTGGGTTCAGTGATTGATGATATCGAATCTAAGTTAGAAAGCTGGTGTTCATTGAGAAGGAAAACCCCTTCAACAACAGCGCGCTCCGTTCCATGGCGAACCATGGATGCATTTGAACGATCACCAACAATTAACCCTAAAGCTTCAATAATGATTGATTTACCTGCTCCAGTCTCACCAGTAATCACAGAGAATCCATCCGAAAATTCGATAGACAAATCATCGATAATTGCAAAATTTTGAATTGATATTTGTCGTAGCATGTCATTCAGCCCCCTTAAAATAATTGTAGGCTTGCTCTACGGTAGACCGAACAGAATAATTAGAAGGGGCGTTTTTTCTATTTGAGAAAAGACCCAGGAATTCAATATTCCCATTTCGTTCTCCTCGAAGAGGAGAATAATGCAAACGAAGCAGAGAATATCCATTATTATTAGCTTGCAGTATCACTTTTTCAATAATATTCTCGTGTTTAATCTTGCCTTTTACAACCCCATTCTTCCCCACCGCTTCGGGTCCCGCTTCAAACTGAGGTTTTATAAGGGCTACAATAATTGCATTTTCAGAAAGATAATTTGAAAGATTCTCGAGCATACGAATTAGAGATATGAAAGATACATCAATAACTACTATATCAAACTTATGATAATAATCCTTGTTATTGAATGATCGAAAATTTGTATTTTCAATAATTTCGACTTCACTTCGATTTCGTAAAGACGGATGAATTTGATTACTCCCTACATCGATAGCAACAACACTTGATGCACCATGCTGTAATGCACAATCTGTGAATCCTCCAGTTGAGGCCCCAATATCCAGAACTGCCTTTTTAGAAAAATCTAAAGAAAATGCTTTAATTGCAGCTTCAAGTTTATAACCGCCTCTCGATACATACTGGGGTTGTGTACTTTCAAGAATTGTGATTTTATCGCCTTCACTGATAAGCTGTGCAACTTTAGTGCATATTTTTCCATTAACAATGACGCGACAATCACGAATAGTTCGTTGAGCCTGTTGTCGTGAATCGGTCATTTGATGAAGATGAAGATAGGAATCAAGACGTATAGTCATACTTCTATATTCCTGAAGAAAGGGATTTTATCTCCCCTATAACAGTATCTAAGTCTAAGTGTAAAAAACGATATAATGAAGAAATGTCACCTTGTTCAATATAATCGGACGGCAAAGTGAAAGCATTGATAGCGCCTTTATAGTTTTCTTTCTTTGCTAGAGCAAAAATAGACTCCGCAATCCCCTTTTCATCGGCATAAATATCATAAATATAAAGTCGTTTTTCTGTTAAAAACAATTGTTTAATCAATGAATCATCGATAGGTTGATAATAACGAGCAAAAACAAGATTATACTTGAAATTATGTGTAGTAATATAATTGAGAACATTCCAGTAATTTGGGCCAGTAACTATAATTGTTTCGGTCGATAATTCGGAGGATGGATGATATTCCCAACTACCAATTGTTATGCTCTCTCGATGCTGAATTGGATTATTGGAAATCGAAACATTTTCTCGAGGAAATCGAATAAAAAATAGCGACTGATATTGAAATGCAATTTCGTAAATTAACTGTGCATCATGATAATCTCTTGGCATTGCAATAATTGATCCAGGAATTGTCTTAAGCATTCCAACATCATATATTCCTTGATGAGTTGCTCCATCTTTCCCAACCCACCCTGCGCGATCGAGGACAAAGACTGCTTGTAGTTTCATTCTTCCAAAGTCATGAAGTAATTGATCATAGGATCGTTGTAAAAACGTGGAATAAATGCAGACATAAGGGTGTGCACCTTCAGCACTAATGCCTGAAGCAAAAGTTACAGCATGCTGTTCGGCAATACCAACATCATAACTGCGATCAGGAAAACGATTAAAAATCGAACTCAACTTGCTTCCTTCAATCATTGCAGGCGTAATTACTGTTAATAATGGGTCTTTTCCCATTTGAGATTCCACAATAGTCGCAGTCGCTTCGCTCCAAGATACTTCGTCTTTCGAACAATGCCCATCCATAATGCCCGTTTCGACATTAAAGCCATTAACTCCATGCCATTTCCCATCAGCATCATTTTCAGCCCAAGGATAGCCTTGTCCCTTTTTTGTTATGACATGAACAACTACGGAATTGGGCCTTTCTTTTGCAACATTAAAAATCCTTAACATTTCTCTATAATTATGGCCATCGATTGGCCCAATATATTCTAAATTAAGTTTTTCAAACAATGTCGTTCCAACAATAAAACGGCGAATTGCATTTTTCAATTTTCGCAAATAAGTAATTAACCACCTTCCTACACCGGTTGCTAAAAGCATCTTTCGGAAAACACTTTTTGTACTAGTATATGGGCTACTGATTCTAAGGCGAGAAAAAAGTCGTGATATTGCACCTACTGGTTTTGAAATAGCCATATTATTATCGTTGAGAATGACAATCACTTTTTCTTTCATCATTCCTAAATTATTGAGTGCCTCTAATGCCATCCCCGATGTAATTGAGGCATCTCCAATGATTGCGACAATTTGATCTGTCTCACCTTTCAAGCGCTGGGCAACTGCAAAGCCACAGGCAGCCGATATGGATGTTGAAGAATGACCAGCTTCATAACAATCATACTCACTTTCATTACGCTTTTGGTAACCAGAAATTCCAGAAAATTCGCGTAATGAATTTACAAACCCCTCATATCTGCCAGTTAGAATTTTATGAGTATAGGATTGATGCCCCACATCAAAAATCAATTTGTCTTTGGGAGCATTAAAAATGCGATGTAGCGCAATTGTTACATCAACTATGCCAAGATTACTTGATAAATGACCGCCTTTTTTGGAAACCGTTTCTATAATAGTTTTGCGAATATCATGTGATAAATCGCGTAATTCAGAAATGGATAAATCCTTTAGAAAAGCTGGATTTTGAATTTGATCAAGCCGCATTGTTAATCCCCCTAATAATTACAAGAACATTGTTTCTAGCAAATCTTTTAGCAAAGATCCATTGGAATCGAGTTGCTTAACTAACTTAAACAAAGAGTCACGTTTCTCACGATATATTTCTTTTGTACGATCTACACCAACTATTGATACATAGGTTTCGATCTTTTGATCATGGTTTTCTTTAAAATCCATAAAATCATCCTTTATTTGATAAAGAACGCCTAATAAGCTACTAAAATATAACCATTCTCCATTATTTCCTCTTCGGTGTGAAACAATCATCGCAGCCCGCACACTCAACTCGAACATCTTCCCGGTTTTTAAGTGGTGAATCGCATTCAATTCATCAAGTGAGGGCTTTTCGCTTGCAAGTTCATTGTACTGGCCAAGAACCAAACCTTCTGAGCCGGATGCCTCAGATAATGCTCGGATCAGACTAACCTTCTCTGTCTCGAGCAATAGTTTGTTCATTGCGATATATTGAAATGAATTTGCAAGCATTGCATCGCCAATGAGTAGGGCTTGTGGATGGCCAAAAGCTTTGTGAACCGTTGGAATGCCTCTTCGGATTTCATCGTTATCCATTTCTGGAAGATCATCATGTACTAGAGAAGATGCGTGTACCATCTCGATAGCAACTGCAATAGAAAAGTATCGAGAGGCATCTAATCCAAATGTTTCAATGATTGATAAAAATAATAACGGGCGAAAGCGGCTGCCACCTTCGAGCATTGCATAGCGAATGCCTTTTTCTAAGTCATTACGATTGGGCAATGTTTGATCGAGATAATCATTGAATTCAGTTTTTATTTCAATTAGTGTTCGCATATCTATTCCTTGACATCAAAATCTATTAAAGATTCACCCTCAAGAATTTTAGCAGCTTTTTGCTCGACCTTTCTCAATTGTGTATCACATTCTTTTACAAGTTTTACTCCTTCTTCAAAAAGCAATAGAGATTGATCTAAACTGACTTTTCCTTCTTCTAATAATTTGACAATTTCATCCAAACGTTTCATTGCAGTCTCAAAGTTTACAGATTCTTTATTTACCATGATTGGATTCCTCCTTGTGTGTTACTTTTGTGCGAACCTTTCCATCAAACCAGGAAATATCAAGGGCATCATTGACTTCGATAAGTTTAGAAGAATCGATAACGATTCCATCTCGCTCTACCAAAGCATATCCTCTCTTCAAAACTTGATTGGGATTCAACGAAGCAAGTTTAGAAGAAATGAGGTTTAAATTATGCCGCCTCAATTGTAAGAGGTTTGAATATATATTTTGGATTCGACCATTATAATTAACCAGCTTCATATCCGTATAATGAA
>JBAYCP010000016.1:0-10453 GCA_041668665.1 Bacilli bacterium
CGATTCCTTGATAATTTAACTCCCGACATGAGTGGATTATCTTGATGATACTTCGAAATCAATTCCCATGTTTGGTCCTTGCTCCCATCATCGACAAAAACCACAAAACTTGCAGGCGAAACCAAACGTCGCTCTACCAATTGGTCCAAGAGCGAGGCAATTCGTTTTTGAGTTTCGGGTAAAACCGCTTCTTCGTTATAGCAAGGGATGACAATGCTCAAAATGGGTCGTTCCATGATTCAACACTCCTTAAAATCACCTTTATTATAGCGAGATTTCGAACCAAAGAAAAGAAAAACCTATGCGGGGGGACGCATAGGCCTTGTCTACTTTTTCATGCCGTATTTTTTCATGAAGGTTTCGGCGCGCCCTTGAGCAGCAGCGAAACGTTGTTTACCGGTATAGAAAGGATGGCAATTGGAGCAGGAGTCAACGCGAATTTCCTTCACGGTTGAACCTGTTTCAAATTCGGTACCACAGGTGGTACAAACGGCCTTCACTTTTTGATACTTGGGATGGATGCTTTGTTTCATGGTCTTCTCTCCTTCCGCCTTGAACCCCGAGGTCCAAAGTAAGTTGCTTAATAATAATATCATATACCATTCAAGCTTGCAAGGATTTTTCCTAAGGCTGCTCGGAAATATTACCTGCCTGTTTTTTTGTTGGAAACATTGCTTTTCAAGCGTTGCAATTTAGGCGATGAACGACTAAAATAGGGAGTATAGAATGAGCAGGAATGCTCTTTCTTGTTGCCCATTCCCAATAATCTATAAGGAGGAAAGAAAAGAGAATGAGAAAGAAGAATTTGACGTCGTTATTAGGTGCTCTTGCCGTCGTTACTGCATTTGGCACCGCCAGCTGCGCCCCTGCCGCGAGTTCGTCTTCGTCTGTGAGCTCGATCGATTCCACTACATCGTCCGTGGTGACCGTTCCCTCAACAGCGAAAATTGCTTTGATTACCGACGTTGGTACCATTGATGACCGTTCCTTTAACCAAGGAACTTGGGAAGGCATCAAGGCGTTTGCCGCAGAACACAGTCTTGTGGAAAACACCAACTACAAGTATTTTAAGCCCGAAGGCGATGAAACTGCAGGTACCGAAGAATACATAGCCGCCATTGATTTGGCCGTCACATGGGGAGCGCAAATTATTGTTTGCCCAGGCTATCTCTTCGAAGAACCCATTCATGCCGCTCAAGCCACATATCCGAATGTCAAATTTGTTATTCTTGATGGAGCCCCACACGCCGGGGACTATGTGACCGATATTGGTGACAATTCCCTTTCGTTAATGTTCCGTGAAGAAGAATCGGGATTCCTTGCTGGTTATGCTGCCGTTATGGAACTTTATGATGATGCCGCCCCCACCGACCTTCCAACCCTTGGATTCATGGGTGGAATGCCTTTCCCAGCCGTCCAACGGTTCGGTTTAGGTTATGTTGCTGGAGCCTATAAAGCTGCCAACGTTCTTGATCTCGATGACTTCTACTTCGATGATGACAACTACTCCTACCTTGGCACCTTTGCTCCCGATGCACGCATCGTGACCGAAGCCGAAGCCTGGTATACCCGTGGCGTTGATGTTATCTTTGCTTGCGCCGGTGGTTCAGGAACCAGTGTTATGTCCGCTGCCACCAATAAAGATAAATGGATGATCGGTGTCGACGTGGACCAATCGGCTCAAAGCCCAACGGTCTTAACTTCTGCGATGAAAGGTTTAGGCACTGCCACCCAACTCGCACTGAATGACTTCTATTTCCATGATTTCTCTAGAGGCGGAACTCAATATTATCTCTCAGTCGATAACAATGGCGTTGGTTTACCAACCGAAAGTTATGTGGTCGAAGAAGAAACCATTGATCCCTGGAGATTTGAAAACTTCACCAAAGCCGAATACGAAGCACTCTATCAAGACATCATTGATGGCGAGATTGTGCCTCCAGGCGACTATGCTGAACTCTATGCGTACATTGCAGTCTTAGGTTATACTTTATTAATCTCTGGCGAACAAATGACCGCTGCCCCAGCTACCAATTAATTTTTTTGCAATGATTAAGGGAGGGAGATTTCTCCCTCCTTTTTCAAAACTCTATCATGAGAGGAGCGATGATCGTGGACTATGCAGTAGAAATGCTTCACATTACCAAAACATTTGGGACACTCGTTGCCAACGATGATGTCACCATCCAAGTAAAAAAAGGTGAAATCCATGCCTTACTTGGTGAAAATGGTGCCGGTAAATCAACGTTAATGTCCGTCTTATTCGGGCTTTATCAAGCCGAAGCAGGAACCATCAAAGTCAATGGGAACGAGGTGCGTATCTCCAACCCCAATGTAGCCACGGAATTAAAAATTGGAATGGTTCATCAACACTTTAAATTAGTGGATGTTTTTAGTGTCACTGAAAACATCATTCTTGGAATGGAACCTAATCAACGTGGAATCATCAACCTAGCTAATTGTGAACACGAAATTGCTCAACTCTCTCAACAATACCACATGGAAGTCAATCCTCACGCCTTAATCCGTAATCTCAGTGTTGGTATGCAACAACGCGTGGAAATCTTAAAAATGCTTTACCGTAAATCTGATATCTTAATCTTTGATGAACCGACGGCAGTCTTAACGCCTCAAGAGATTCTTGAATTGATTAAGACCATCAAGGCTTTTGCGGCAGCAGGGAAAACAGTGATTGTAATTTCTCATAAACTCAATGAAATAAAAGCCATGGCAGATCGTTGTACCATCCTTCGCAAAGGGAAAGTTGTGGCAACCGTGGATGTCCCTTCCACCAGCATTGAGAGTCTTGCAGAGATGATGGTCGGACGCAAAGTTCTTTTTGAAACCCATAAGAAGGAATCCATTCCCGGAGAAATCCTCCTTGAAGCGGAACACCTTTCCATTCTTGACCCTCAAACGAAACATCCTGTCGTAAGCGATGTGTCTTTCGAGGTACGGCGAGGAGAAATTGTTTGCATTGCAGGTGTGGATGGCAATGGTCAATCCGAACTCATTAAAGGGATTACTGGACTGCTTCCTCTCCACCATGGTTCCCTCCGATTATTAAATCATGAAATTGGAAAAGTTTCCATCCGTCATCGGTTGGAAGCCGGAATGGGACATATTCCCGAAGATCGCCAACGTCATGGGCTTGTTCTCGACTACACCATGGCAGAAAACATGATTTTGAATCGTTATCATAAACCCGAATTCCAACATCATGGAGTGATCCAAAAGAAAGCGATGCTCGCCCATACCGAAATGCTCATTGAGCGTTTTGATATTCGCAGCAGTGAGGGCCCTCGCACCATGGCACGCAGCATGTCCGGTGGCAATCAACAAAAAGCAATCCTTGCTCGTGAAGTAACCCGAAATCCAGATATTTTAGTGGCGGTTCAACCCACAAGAGGTTTGGATGTCGGTGCCATTGAGTTTGTTCATCAAGAACTGCTCCGGCATCGCGATAGTCAAAAAGGAGTTTTATTAGTTTCGTTTGAATTGGAAGAAGTCTTGAACATTTCTGACCGCATCTTGGTCATGTACAACGGACAAATTGTTGCCAGTTTAAAAACCAGTGAAACCAATAGTGAAGAACTGGGTTTGTATATGCTCGGAGCAAAAACGAATGGAGGATCCAACCATGAAACCCACTAATACCACAGGCACCTCATGGATGGGGCATCTCAATCGCTGGACGGAGTCCTTGGGTCGTTGGATAACCCATGGATCCACCACCCGAAAAATACTATCCAGTGTGCTCAGTATTGTTCTCGGACTCTTATTTGGTTTTATTACCATGCTTATTGTCAATCCTCAAGAAGCTGTGGAAGCGATGCGCTATCTCTTGTTTGGTGGTTTTCTCCCAAATAATCTATTTAATTTCTTATTCTACTCCATCGTTCTTGCTGCCCCAATTATCTTAACTGGATTGTCGGTTGGCTTCGCATTTCGTACCGGATTGTTTAATATTGGTGCTTCTGGCCAGGCATTAATTGGTGGCTTTGTCGCCATATGTGTTGGGTTGCTTGTTCCTATGCCGGCCCCTTGGCATTTTATCGTAGCCGCCCTTTCTGGAATGGTTGCTGGTGCAATTTGGGGAGGTATTGTTGGATTATTAAAAGCTTATTTTAACATCAATGAAGTCGTTTCTTCCATTATGTTAAATTATATTGCTGGTTATCTTATTAGCTATCTTGTTACCACTCCTGGAGTCTTTGACATGAACCGCAACTGGACAAAAACCTTACCCGATTCTGCCACAACGCCAACCCTTGGTTTAAATACATTGTGGCCGGGTTCACGCTTTGACATTTCCATCTTTATTGCCATTATTGTGGCCATTGTGATTTGGTTTGTCTTGCAAAAAACAACCCTTGGATTCCAATTAAAGGCGGTTGGATTCAACAAGGATGCCAGTCGTGCTAGTGGCATTCAATACCGGCGAAACGTTATCATCTCCATGATTATTGCAGGAGCATTAGCGGGGCTTGCCGGATCAATGATTTATCTATCGCCTCGCAATGTTCGGATGCGTACAACCTTCCTCATTTTGTCAGAGGGGTTTACTGGCATTTCAGTCGCTCTTTTGGGGATGAGCCATCCTATCGGCATTGTCTTTTCCGGTCTCTTTATAAGTTTTTTAACCCGCAACGGATCGCTGATCAGCCTTACCACCATTGCCCCAGAAATTACCGATACCGTCATTGCCATCATCATTTATTTCAGTGCTTTGTCGGCATTGATGATGGATGTTCTCGGGCGAATGCTTGCGCGTATCAAGAGTAAACGACTTCAATCAGCCTCCCAACCCCCTCATCAAGAGGTTCCCCCGACAACTGGAGGTGAGCAATAATGGATGCCTTTTATTTCATTGCCCAACAAACTTTTTCCGTCATGGTTCCGCTAATGATTGTCGCCTTGGGCGGTCTCATTAGTGAAAAGTCAGGGGTTGTCAATATTGCCCTCGAAGGAATTATGATTATGGGTGCATTTGTTGGCATTTATGTCATTTCCCTCTTACAAGCCAATCCGAACTTATCACCAAGTCTTGTTCTTATTCTTGGCATTGTGGTGGGAGGCGCAGTGGGTGGTATCTATTCCTTGCTCCACGCACTTGCCTCCGTCAACATGAAAGCCAATCAAACCATTAGTGGGACCGCGCTTAATCTCTTTGCTCCTGCATTTGCCATCTTCGTCGCTCGCACAACCATCGGGGGTACCCAACAAATTGGTTTCAATGCTAATTTCCGTATTAGTGAAATTCCCTTCTTGAGTCAAATCCCCATCTTAGGCGATATCTTCTTCAAAAACACTTATATTTCGTTCTATGTGGGACTCTTCATCTTACTTCTTGTGGTGTTTGTCTTGCATCGCACTAAAATTGGCTTACGCATCCGTGCGTGTGGTGAGAATCCACATGCCGCCGATGCAGCAGGCATTAGCATTGCTAAAATCCGTTATCTAGGGGTTGTAACTTCAGGCATCTTCGCAGGCATGGGCGGCGTTATCTTAATTGCTACCGCCTCATCCAACGAATTCAACGCCACCGTTTCAGGGTATGGCTTTCTTGCCCTAGCGGTCTTAATCTTTGGAAATTGGAAGCCCGGGCGAATTCTGCTTGCCTCCTTATTCTTTGGATTGATGTCCAAATTATCGGCAGCCTATTCATTAATTCCTTTCCTCAACAATTTAGGGCTCCCCATGCAATTCTACTTAATGATCCCCTATCTTGCGACCTTGGTTGTCTTAATCCTAACTTCTAAAAATTCCAATGCTCCCAAGGCAAGTGGAGAAATCTACGACAAAGGAAAACGTTAAAAAGAACTGGGAAACCAGTTCTTTCTTTTGTTTATTGATGATGATAGTTGTAGGCAGCTTGAACGAAATCGCGAAACAGTGGATGCGGACGAATGGGTCGTGATTTAAACTCAGGGTGAGCTTGAGTCGCTACAAACCAAGGATGATCCTTGAGTTCAATAATTTCAACAAGCTTCCCATCGGGACTCATCCCCGAGATACAAAAACCATGCGCTTCCATAACATCACGATACGTCAAATTAAACTCATAACGATGCCGATGACGTTCATTGACCTCCTCAACACCATAAGCAACATAGGCCTTCGTTCCAGGAGTGAGGATGCATGGGTAATTCCCCAGTCGCATCGTACCTCCTTTTTGTACCACTTCACGTTGTTTGGACATTAATGTAATAATGGGGGTGGGTGTATTTTCATCCCATTCGGTGGAATTGGCTTCATGAAAACCGCAAACATTCCGCGCAAACTCAATCGTTGCAAGTTGCATCCCTAAACAAATGCCAAAAAATGGAATTCGATGTTCACGTGCGTACTGTGCGGCAAGAATTTTGCCTTCGGTTCCTCGGCCGCCAAAGCCCCCTGGTACAAGAATACCATCCACATCATGCAAATGCGCCTCGACATTGCTTGGTTCCAAAGCTGCCGAATCAATCCAGCGGATGGAGACTGCTGTGGGAACGGAATAGCCTGCAGCTTTCAATGCTTCTCCCACCGACAAATAAGCATCATGGAGGGAAACATATTTCCCTACCAATGCAATGGTTACTTGCGATTGCAACTGCTTTACCGTATCGACAAGTTGTCGCCACGGTTCAATTTTAGGTTCTGAAATTGGGAGATGTAATTCGCGACATACCATAAGATCCATCTCTTGACGCATGAGTTGCAATGGGACCTCGTAAAGGATAGGAGTGTCGGCACATTCAATGACGTTCTTGCGACTCACATCACAGAACAGAGCGATTTTCGCCTTGAGGTCTTCTGTCAATGCATAGGAACTACGGCAAACAATGAAGTCCGGTTGAATACCAAAGGAACGCAGTTCTTTGACGGAGTGTTGCGTAGGCTTGGTCTTCAATTCGCCGGAAGCTTCCACCATAGGCACTAAGGTAATATGCACAAAAACAACATTTTCACGCCCAAGTTCGGATCGAACTTGACGAATGGTTTCAATGTAAGGCAGGGACTCAATATCGCCGACAGTCCCACCAATTTCAGTAATAACCACATCCGCTCCCGAATCCTTTGCTGCGGAATAGACTTTGCTTTTAATCTCATTGGTGATATGAGGAATGACTTGAACGGTTCCTCCTAGAAAATCACCACGACGTTCTTTGTTGATGACATCCAAATAAATGCGCCCGGTCGTGACGGACGAATTCTTGGTCAGTTCAGTGTCCACAAAACGTTCATAGTGGCCAAGATCAAGATCGGTCTCTCCGCCATCCGCAGTCACAAAAACCTCACCATGCTGTAAAGGAGACATGGTTCCTGGATCCACATTAATATAGGGATCAAATTTCTGTACAAAAACCGATAGTCCTCGGCTTTTGAGTAACATCCCGAGCGATGCTGCGGTAATGCCCTTCCCTAGTCCTGAGACCACGCCTCCGGTGACAAAGATGTATTTCGCCATGGTTTCGCCTCCTTATAGATCCACAATGAAAAAGAAAAATGTCTCCACAATGGGAGACATTAGAGTGCCCTTCAATATACTAGCAAATTAATGGCGAACTTTCAAGAACTCTCGAAGGTATTTTTAGAATCGCTCGCAGTATTTCTGTACTTCCCAGCTTGAAACATACTGGCGATATTCGTTCCATTCCATTTCCCTTGAACGCAAGAATTTTTGAAACAAGGATTCCCCAAGAACATGACGAACCAAATGGGAATGAGCCATCGCCTCATAAGCTTCCATTAAGTTTCGTGGTAATTCACGCACACCAAGTGCTTCTCGTTCCTCGTGACTTAAGGAAAACAAATCGACATGCATCGGTTCTTTCGGATCAAGTTTGCGTTGAATGCCATCCATTCCGGCTTCAAGTACAACCGCCATTGCAAGATAAGGATTGCAGGTGGGGTCTACCATTCGAAGCTCACAACGAGTTCTTGAACCCCGTGGGGCGGGAATGCGAATCAAGGCACTGCGGTTACGATCGGAATAAGCGACATAACAAGGGGCCTCATACCCCGAAACTAGGCGTTTATAAGAGTTAACAGTGGGGTTGGTAACAGCACAAAACCCAATCACATGTTCCATTACACCCGCAATAAATTGATAGGTAATATCGGATAATTGCATCCGTCCTTGAGGATCATAAAAAGCATTCTTGCCTTCAGCATCGAATAAAGACATATTCGTATGCATGCCACTACCAGCAATTCCTTGCTTAGGTTTGGGCATAAAAGTCGCATGAACGCCAAAGCGTTTGGCAACGTTTTTAACAATCAATTTAAACAATAAGACTTGATCACATGAAGACACAACATCCGCATGCATGAAATTAATTTCATGTTGTCCAGGACCTACTTCATGATGCCCCGCTTCCACTTCAAATCCAGCTTTAATCAATTCATGAATGATTGCACGGCGGCAATCGACCTGGGTATCGATGGGTGCAAGATCAAAATAACTTCCCGAATCGGTTTGTTCAATTAATGGTCTTCCACATTCATCGGTTTTTAACAAATAAAACTCAGGTTCAAACCCAATGTGAAACGAGGAAAAACCTGCCGCTTTCATCCGCTCAACAGCGCGCATTAATACGACACGACCATCCCCCTCAAAAGGTTGACCGTCTTGTCCACAAACCGTGCAGAAGCATGCAGCAACTTTGCCTGTTTGAGAATGTTCCCAAGTCGCAATACGAAACGTGTCCAAATCGGGGTGTAATAGCATATCACTTTCGAGAATGCGCACAAAGCCTTCCACGGAAGAACCATCAAAAGCAACATTATTGTCAAGCATTCGCTCCAATTGAGAGACCGGAATCTCAACATTCTTTAATATTCCTAATAGATCGGTGAAAATGAGTCGAATGTACTGAACGTCTTCTCGTTGAACTAAATCGCGAATTTCTGCTTTGCTTCGTGCCATAATTTCCCCCCTTATTGGAATGCATTTCGCATGGCATCAAACATTCTCTTATTCGTCTTCTTCTGGTTTCCCTTTGACAACAACTGCATCGCCGGAATCTTCGTCATCCACCACTTCGATGTCCTCGGATTCATCGGCTTCTTCCAAATATTCTTTTTCTTTTTCTTCTTCTTCCGCATAAATATCGTTCATGTCAATGTGGACTTTATCGAAGGTGAGATTTTTACGTAAATCCCAACGATTTTCGCCTACAGTCACAAAGCGACCATCCAAAGTCAAATACGAATAGAAAAGTCCGACGCGCCGTTCCGCTTCTTCAGGTGTAAACTCTAATTCTTTGGTCACAACATTCCAAAGATCGGCAAAGTCTGCTTCCTTGGATTGTTGGACGAGCCATTCGTAGGCAATATCAATCATCGATTTCATCATAGGGGTTCCTCCTTGTGCAATTACATGCTGGTCGGAGCTTCCACTCCGATAAACGTTAAGGCGTTACGTAACACAATCGCCACGGCTTTGACGAGCCCTACGCGCTCCGCGGTGAGTTCGGGGGCTTGTTCATCAAGCACTCGGCAACTGCCATAAAAGGCATGAAACAGTTGGGCGAGTTGTTGGATGTAGTTGGTCATTTTATAGGGAGCTCGAGTATGAGCGGCATCAATCACCATGGTTGGAAATTCAAGCATATGTTTGAGCAATTCAATTTCGTTAGGATGGGTAAGTAATTGATAGGTTGAAGGTTCAGGATATTGAGTAGCAGCGGCATCCAGCAACGAGCACATCCTTGCATGAGCATACTGAGCATAATAGACCGGATTCTCGTTATTTTTACTGGTAGCAAGATTCAAGTCAAAGTCTAGGTGAGAAGATCCGGATCGCGCGACAAAGAAATAACGAACCGCATCCACTCCTACCTCCTCACATAATTCACGCATCGTCACCGCATTGCCCGAGCGTTTGGACATCTTATACTCTTCTCCGTCTTTGAGTAAGCGTACCATCTGTACCAATTCAACTTCAAGCTTTTCCTCACTATGGCCGAGGGCCATAATCGCTGCCTTTAATCGATTGACATAGCCATGATGATCCGCACCAAGTAAATTCACTAAATAATCATAGCCACGCGAGAGTTTATCCACATGATAGGCAATATCAGGGGTTAAATATGTATACGTTTGATCCGATTTGATTAAGACCCGATCTTTGTCATCCCCAAAATCGGTCGTTTTAAACCACGTCGCCCCCTCCAATTCATAGGTGCTACCGGTCTCTTTTAAAATCTCTAGGGATCGCTCAACCAATCCGCGGTCCCGGATGGCTGATTCGCTACTCCAAATATCGAAATGAGTGCGAAAAACCTCTAAATCTTGTTGGATTTGCTCCAATTCTTTTTTTACAGCATAGTTTCGGATGATCCAATAAGTCTCCATCGATTTGTCGTTCACAAATTGGTCATCATATTGTTTTTTGAGTGCTTTGGCGATGGCGACAACATCACGTCCAAAGTAACCATCGCGTGGCATTTCCATCGCAATCCCA
>JBAYCP010000017.1:0-10437 GCA_041668665.1 Bacilli bacterium
ATTCGACAATTGTGGCTTTTACTTTGAATACTACTCGATACGAGCCTCGACTTCATCAACAATTTGGGCCAATGGTGCGCCAAATTTTTCGCGCACGCCGTAAAACATTGACCAATAATTTAGAACCATTATTTTCTAATAAAGCGGAGACTGTTCAGTGGTTGATGCATCACGGCTTCCATCCACAAATTCGACCGGAAGCATTGCCATTTGTCGAAGTGGTCCGATTGATTGAACAACTCACCAAGGAGGGATTTCCCCATGCAAGGACTTAGTTATGCCAAGTTGAATCTACGCTTGGATGTATGTCCCAAAGGCGCTGATGGATATCATCCTTTACGTGGCGTGATGGTGGAGTTGGATGTTCATGATGATTTGATGGTGGAACGTACGGATGCTCCAGGAGTTCAGTGGAGTTGCAACCATCCTGATTTACAAATGGGAGCTACCAACCTTGTGACCCAAGCATTGCTTGCACTCTCGAAGCAAACTCATGCTTCGGGAGGTTGGAAGGTTCGCTTGACCAAACGCATTCCTCTGCAAGCGGGGTTGGGGGGAGGTAGTAGCAATGCTGCCCTAGCGTTACGTCTTGGCAATGCGTGTCTTGGATATCCCCTTCATGAGGCACAACTGCAGCGTTTGGCGCATACCCTTGGTTCGGATGTTCCTTTTTTCTTAGTCGGCAAACTTGCTTGGGTGGAGGGGACAGGAGAACAAGTAATGTCTCTTACTTCCACATATGACCCATGGATTGTGCTTGCGAAACCGTTGGGAGGGGTTGACACAGGGGCTTGTTATCGACAATGGGACTCCCGCAACGACCCCGTCATTGAACGACCGTCGATGATCAAGGCCTTGCGCTCCAACGACTCCCAACAAATCCAACTTGCAATGCATAACGATTTGGCACTGGCGGCCTTAGACTTATCGCCTGAGATGGCATCGTTGCATCAAACGATGCAAACCATGGGTTTTGATGTCCTGCTTGTATGTGGGAGTGGTTCTTGTCTAGCTGGCTTGACCCATTCGGCTTCCTTGGCCAAGCAAAATGCCGATGTCTTGCAATCCTATGCCCCCTTTGTGCAGGTAACACAATTTCGAAAATAAACACAAGTTGATGGGGAAAAGGTAGATTTTTTCGATGATTTGTAGTAGAATTCATACGGAAGAATGATTTTCTTCAATGGGGCGTACTGCCCGGGGAGGAAGGCGATCGTATGTTAGAAAAAACCCTGGTGTTTGCCTTAACATCGAACATTGAGATGGCCGAAGAAGTCGTCCAAAATCTTGGACTCGAACTCGGTAAATGTGAGGTTAAACATTTTGCAGATGGCGAAATTATCGTCGACATCTTACAATCCGTTCGGGGCAAAAATGTGTATGTAATTCAATCGACTTGCCCACCCGTTACGGAACGATTGATGGAGTTGTTGGTTTTTGTGGATGCTTTGAAACGGGCATCGGCCAAAGAAATTAATGTCGTCATTGGTTACTATGGTTATTCTCGCCAAGATCGTAAAGCCAAAGCCCGCGAACCCATCACGGCTCGCTTGGTGGCGGATTTGCTAGAAACCGCTGGCATTAGTCGCTTGGTAACTTTTGATCTTCACGCTCCCCAAATTCAAGGATTCTTCAATTGTCCTGTGGATGACTTATCGGCAATCCCCTTGTTTGCCCGCTACTTGAAAGGGAAACTTGCAGGGAAAAGTATTGTTGTCGTTTCCCCCGATCACGGAGGCGCTACGCGTGCTCGGAAATTAGCAACCTTCTTGGATGCGAGCATTGCCATCATCGACAAACGGCGGCCGCAACCCAATGTGTCTGAAGTCATGAACATTATTGGAGATGTCAAAGGAAAAACAGCAGTAATGGTCGATGACATTATTGATACAGCAGGAACGATTGCTGCTGGTGCCAAAGCGATCATTGATAGTGGAGCCGAATCGGTCTATGCCGTATGCAGTCATGGGATTTTCTCTGGCCCTGCTCACGAACGGTTGGAAAACTCACCGTTTGTGGAAAGCATTACCACCAATACCATTCCTTTACCCGCACACATGCGTAATGGTAAAGTGAAGGTCTTATCCGTGGCACCAATGATCGCCAAAGCCATCGAACACATTGAACTTGGACTTGCCTTAAGCATTGTCTACGATTTGTACAATCTATAAGTTGAAAGAGCGAGCAATCGCTCTTTTTCATGGTTGAAAGCATTTTCCATGCAGAACACACAGCGACATGATACAATCGAATGGCATTAAAGGAATGAGGATGAATCATGTTTGGATTGTTTCAAAAAACGCCAGCGTTTCGGAGCGAAGATATTAATCGATGGCAAGAATTGAAGACCACACCGGCCATCTTATTAGTGGATGTGCGAACTCCCCAAGAATTTCGACAAGCAGGACACCTTCCTGGAGCGGCGAATTATCCCTTAGAGGAGTTAGCGTCTCGTTATCAACAATGGTTTCCACACCTCGATCAGCCCATTGGCTTGTATTGTTTATCAGGTTCCCGTTCACGCTATGCTGCCAAGTGGTTGACCAAACGTGGATATACCCAAATTATCGATTTTGGTTCCGTCTACGATTGGCAAGGAACCTTACAACGTTTCTAAGAAAGCATGATTGCTTTCTTTTTTTTCGTGTTGAGAATCGTTATAATATAAGCACATAGGAAAGGGGCGATGGTATGCCAACACGTAGTCCAGAAGGTACCCCGAACCCACCTGCTCCATGGCTCTATCGTGTAGGACCATTCTTCGTTGGTTCCTTTCTTCGTCACCGCATGAAGTTGGAGGTCGATTTGGGTGACATCGAACAAGAACAAGGGCCATTTGTCGTCCTGGCGAATCATGCTGCGGTCTATGATCCTCTTGTCTTGGCCTATGCCTTGCAGCACATTCCTTTAAACTTTGTTGGGGGATACGACTATTTTCGCATCCCGGGGTTACGCTGGTTGCTTCAACAATTAGGGGCGATTCGAAAATTTCAATATCATACGGATTTGGCTTCTTTGCGAGCGATGAGTGGTGTCATCCAACGCGGAGGAAGACTGGCTCTTTTTCCCACGGGGCGCTTGTCGACGGTAGGGGAAGGTCGCTCGGTAACACCAGCTCTAGTAAAACTTCTTAAAAAATGGGATGTTCCTGTTTATGGAGTGACCCTTGCTGGAACATATTTTATCAAACCCAAATGGGCACGCTATCGACGATATGGGCCTGTTCATGTACACGTCCAACGGTTGTTGACCCAAGCCGACCTTCGAACCAAGCCCTTGGAGGAAATCTTGGCTGCTTGTCAGGCGATTACTCAATATGATGCCTACAAGGATTCACTTACTCGATTCTCGTATCAAGGGAAAAACCTTGCCGAGGGACTTGAAAAAATTCTCTATCATTGTCCTGTTTGTCACCATGAGTATGAATTGGTTAGTCAAGGCGATAACCTTCGCTGTACCCATTGTGGAAGTCACTGGATTTTGCAAGCCGATGGTTACTTTCAAGAAGGGTCATTCCCTGTCTCACCTCATGCCTGGATGGACACACAAAAAGACTTATTACGGGCAAAAATTCAAGAACCAAACTTTCAACTACAAACCGTTGTCACTCATCGAGCCACGGATTTACGAATTATGAAAAAAATGTCTCCCGAAGAAGGATTATTAACGATGAATGAGGCGGAATTGCGTTTGGATCGCAAGGACCAACCTTCGCTCGTCTTTCCTTTGCGTGGTTTGGATTCTTTACCTTTTCGGGCGGGCGCCAACATTGAAATTGCCAGCGATACAGCGGTTCATACCTTTTCCTTTGACCATGGACAGCAAGCCATCAAGTGGTCGTTGGCTGTGGAAGTTTGGGCGGAGATTCGCGAGGAATAAGCACGACATAACGGTTGAAATATGAGGCAAGATTGCGTATACTAGAATGTGCCATTGCAATATCTTGCCATGAACCAGGTCAGGACCGGAAGGTAGCAGCCTTAAGTGGTTCAGGTATGTGCAATGGCCTTTTTTTCCACCAAGGAGGACCCGCACCCATGAAGGAACAATGGATGGAACTTGCGTTGCAAGAAGCACAAAATGCCCTCGAACTCGATGAAGTTCCTGTGGGGTGTGTCATCGTGAAAGATGGTCAAGTTTTGGCACGAGGTTATAATCGAAAAGAAACCGAACAATCGGCACTTTCTCACGCTGAAATCAATGCCATTGCCGCCGCATCCAAAGTCTTGGGGTCATGGTATTTAACCGATTGTGACCTCTATGTAACCTTAGAACCTTGTGTGATGTGTTGTGGGGCAATTTTGCAAGCACGCATCCGTCATGTGTATTTTGGCGCCTATGATCCCAAAGGCGGAGGTGTCACCTCGGTCGCACACTTGCTGGAACTGCCGGGCGTAAACCATCATCCCGAATGGACCGGGGGCATCAAGGAACAAGAAGCCGCCACTTTGTTAACTAGTTTTTTCAAGTCCAAACGAAACCGTGAAAAAGCATGAAGCTCAAGCGGTCATCGTGTATAATAAAAGAAAGCAGGTGATTCAGCGTGGCATACAAAGCACTTTATCGTATTTATCGACCCCAAACATTTGCCGAAGTTGTTGGTCAAAAATATATTTTACAAACGCTTCGTAACGCCATTCGCGATCAAAAGATTGCGCATGCGTATTTGTTTACGGGGCCACGAGGAACAGGAAAAACAACGATGGCCAAGTTGCTCGCAAAAGGGGTCAATTGTCAAGGAGAAGGGGAACGTCCTTGCAACGAGTGTGCTTCTTGTTTGGCCATTGCGGAAGGATCCCATCCCGATGTGGTGGAAATCGACGCTGCCAGTAACAATGGAGTCGAAGAAGTTCGTGATCTGATTGATAAAGTCAAATACGCCCCTATTGATGGGCGATATAAAGTATACATTATTGATGAAGTCCATATGATGTCAACCGGAGCATTCAATGCCTTATTAAAGACACTCGAAGAACCTCCTGCGCATGTGATTTTTGTATTGGCCACCACGGAGGTGCATAAGGTTCCTCCTACCATTATCTCGCGTTGCCAACGTTTTGATTTTGGGCGTGTTTCCGTCAATGATATGAAAAAGCGTATTGAAATTGTTTTAGAAGAAGAAAAAATTGAATATGAGCCTGAAATATTGGACCTTGTAGCGACCTTAGCGGATGGTGGCATGCGGGATGCATTGGGGATCTTGGATCAAGCCATTGCCTATGCTGGCAATCATTTGACCACTCAACATATCCGCGACATCTATGGAGTTGCCACCATGGAAGAGACCCTCGATTTTCTTAGCCAAATCCTCCATCAAGACGTGCATGCAGCCTTGCGTGCGGTGGAAAATTTTGATGAGCGTGGACTCGATTTGGTTCGCTTTACCTCCTTGTTGGTGAACATTATGAAAGAAGTCGTCTTGCATCTTAATACGGGTCGCATGGATGCCTTACAACTACTGAAACCCGATCAAGTGGAAGTTTTAACCCATACTTTTGATACCAAGCGAGCCTTTCAAGCCATTGATATTTTGGTGGAAGCCCTGGGAAACTATCGTCGTGTCAATACACCTCGTTCGTTTTTTGAACTAGCAGTATTAAAATTATGTCAACTAGCTCCCACCCCGTTGGAACGCTTACGTTCGGAACCGGTGGAGAAAGTGACGACGACACCCCCACCTTCTCCCTTGAAAGAACCCGTAACCCCTTCCCCCTTACCGTCCAGCAATAAAGAACCCGTTGAATTGTTAAAAGAAGCGGAAAAGAAGGTAGAAAATAAGGAAAATTCTCTCCCTAAAAAAACGCCGAGTGAAGTGCCCTTTCAAACCTTTGAAATTCCTAGTGATCCCCCCATCGAATCCGAACCCGTCGAGCGTAGAGAAAATGTCAATGGGTGGAAGGCTGTGACGCCCGAAGAAATTTTGAATGTCATGGTCCAAGCCACGAACGATGATCGTGATTTTGTTCGTGGGCGTTGGAGTTTATTGACTCAATATTTATCGTATCCTGCTTATTGCGATGCAGTGAAGATTTTAATGGATGGAACCCCCATGGCGGTTGCTCCGGATGGGTTCCTACTTTGTTTTGAACAAGTGGCGCAAGCCAATCTCGCCAATCGTTGTGCCCATCAAGCGATGATCAAAGATTTTTTTCAAGAGTTGTTTGATCGTTCCTTAGTCTTTTATGCCATTAGTGATGATGAGTTCCGCCGTTATCGCATGCGGTTTCTAGAATTGCGAAGTCAAGGCGAACTTCCAAATCCGTTTCCCATCGAGTGGACGGAATCCCTCTCCTCGGGGCAAGAGGGTGATTCCACCCCTGCTACTCCTTGCATTTCTGAGGGAGAAGCGACCATGCGTTCCATTTTTGGAGAAGCGCTGGAAATAAAGGAGTGAGCTTATGAAATATCCTTTAGCCTTTGAACGAATGGTGGAAGCGTTACGGAAACTCCCTGGAGTAGGTACCAAATCTGCGGAACGTATGGCCTATCAATTGCTTACCTATTCGCCCGATGACATTGCACAATTTGCCGACGCCATCGTGGAAGCGAAACAGCAGCTTCATCCTTGTGAGATTTGTGGCCAATGGGCGGATCAGCCCACCTGCGAAGTTTGTCGCGATTCTGCAAGGACGAGTGCCATTGTTTGTGTGGTCCAATCGCCCAAAGATGCTTTTGCTTTGGAACGGGCACGAGATTATCAGGGGAGGTATCATGTTCTGCATGGTGTCCTTTCTCCTATGAATGGTATTGGTCCCGAAGATTTGAATCTTGAAAGTTTATTTACTCGCATCGAACGTGAACACATTGAAGAAATTATCATCGCTACCAATCCCAATGTGGAAGGGGAAACCACTGCCTTGTATCTTGCCAAGCGCTTGTCGCATTACCCTGTCCAAGTGACAAGGTTAGCCTATGGCTTACCGGTGGGGGGAAATTTGGATTATGCCGATGAATTCACCCTGTTAAAAGCCATCGAAGGACGGCGCAGCGTTAAATTATAAAAGAAGTACTAAAAAAGGGGAATATTCCCCTTTTTTATCACCAATATCATGGGAAAAGCGGTGGAACCATGCCTTCTTCTCTCTGTTCTTTCCGGTTCCATTACATTCCCGGTGGTTTTCATAGAAATCCCCGGGTTGCTTTGTTATAATGAAAGCGTGAAAATGCCACGTAAGGAGTAGTCGCTATGCCATTTTTTATCACCATTGAAGGTCCAGACGGTAGTGGAAAAACCACCGTTGCCCAGCGTTTGATGCCTTTGTTGCAACAAGCGGGTCATCCCTTTGTTTATACACGCGAGCCCGGCGGCAGTGAAATTGCGGAACAAATTCGGTCGCTTCTTTTGGATCGTCAAAATACCAAAATGGATCGTAAGACGGAAGCTTTGTTGTATGCGGCTTCCCGTCGTCAACATTTGATCGAAACCATCATGCCCGCCTTACAAGCAGGGAGTCATGTCTTATGTGATCGCTTCATTGACAGTTCGCTTGCGTATCAGGGATATGCAAGAGGACTTGGAATTGAAGCTGTGTTGGAGATTAATTTATTTGCTACGGAACATCGTTTGCCTGATTTAACACTTTATTTTGATGTGGATGCTGAGACAGGTCTTGCACGGATCCGTGCCAATGACCAACGAGAAGTCAATCGTTTGGATTTGGAAGCATCCGCGTTTCACCAACGCGTACGTGAAGGATACCTTGAATTGGTTCGGCGAGACCCCCAACGGATTCGTTTGATTGATGCCTCCTTATCCATTGATCAGGTGGTGCAAGCTGCCTATCATGAAATTCTAAGATTCTTGAAGGAGCATGGCGCATGAGTGTTCAAACGATGTTACGTGAAGCACAACCCATCGCTCATCAAACGCTCCAACAAGCGTTCCGGCATCGGCAAGTTTCGCATGCGTATTTACTAAGTGGGCCCCCAGGGGCACCCCTTCAAGAAACCGCTGTATTTTTGGCACAAAGTGTTTTGTGTGAACATCCTGATCCTTTGGCATGTGAAACCTGCATGAACTGCATTCGAGTTGCGGATGGCAGCTATGCGGATTTTATTCGTTTGGATGGCAGTCAAGGAAGCATCAAAAAAGAAGATGTTGAACAAGTCTTGCACGAATTCAGTCGTACGGCCTTAGAAGTCCATGGCTATAAGGTGTACATCCTGCATTTGGTCGAACAAGCGACCCCTTCGGCAGTCAATAGTTTGCTTAAATTTTTGGAAGAACCCACCGAGCAAACTGTGGCGATTTTAACTACAGAAAATATGACCAAAGTGCTGCCGACCATCATTAGTCGATGCCAAACCATTCGATTAAAAAATCACGATCGTCACTATTTGATTGAAGCCGCCGTTGCCCGTGGCTATGATCGCAGCGATGCCACTTTACTGACCCAACAGTACGGGGATATGGAGCGGATGGTGGAAGCCCTCGACAATGCTCAATTCCATCGTTTGAAAGATGCAGCAGTTGAGACCGTCATGATGCTTAGTGAGCAGCCAGAACGACTCCCTTTTTGGATCCAACGTGAGGTCGCAGGGATCGTGGCTTCCCGCCAGGAATGTGCGTTGTATCTTGATTTACTGGCCATCTTTTGGAAGGATATGATTCGTAGCGGTGCGCAAGAAATTCCACTGTTTGAATCCTTACTGCCAGCCTATCGCCGGTTGATGCAGCGAACGCCTAAGATGGGTGCTCTTCTACAAGATTTACTTTTATTACGAGGAAGTTTGGATAGTAATGTCAATACCTCGTTATTACTCGACCGTATGTCTTATCGATTGCTACAAGAAGGAGGAATCCACCATGGATGAAACTATGACCACCCTCGAATCACAACCTTCCTCCCCGGAATTTGTGATCAGTGTCGTTTTTGACGGGGGGCCTAAAGCTTATTATTTTTCGACCACGGATGAGACTATTTCTGCAGGAGAACGGGTTGTTGTGGAAACGGTACGTGGCGTGGAACTTGGTGTTGTACGAGTTGCACCAAAACCGTTTGCATCGGTGCAAAATGGCTTGGAAATTAAGCCGATTTTGCGACGTGCCACCCACGAGGATGAACGAGCATATGAACGGTATCGTGACATGGCCACCCAAACATTAATGACAAGTCGAGAAGCGGTACGACGTCTGCAACTCGATATGCAATTGTTACGGGCAGATTATACCCTTGATGGTAGCAAGGTCATGATTACGTATACTGCTGAGCAACGAGTGGATTTTCGTGAGTTGGTCAAAGATTTGGCTTCTAAATTCAAATGCCGGATTGATTTGCGGCAAATCGGAACACGGGATCGAGCGAAGATTGTTGGCGGCATCGGTGTGTGTGGATTACCCCTCTGTTGCAACACCTTTCTGGGGGAGTTTGATGGAATATCCATCAACATGGCTAAGAATCAATTTTTAGCGTTGAATATTCAAAAATTATCGGGTCATTGTGGCAAATTGATTTGTTGTTTGAAATATGAGAACGATGATTATTCCGAATTGCGACGGGGACTTCCTAAAATTGGGTATCGCTTGAAGTACAATAATGATCTTTTCAGAATTACCAGTGTGAATGTCTTAACCCGTCAAGTACGTTTGGAAAATCACGGTGTGATGGAAATGGTGAAGTTGGATGAAGTAATGCGTCTTTATGGCGAACAACTTGACGAACAGATGAAGAAAGAAGGGGGATCCCATGCCTAAGGGTATCCTTTATGTCGTCGCGACCCCCATAGGGAATTTGAGTGAAATGACCCCTCGGGCCATTGATACCTTACGCCAAGTATCGTTGATTGCATGTGAGGATACCAGAGAAACCATGAAATTGACGTCACATTTTGATATTGCAACTCCATTAATGTCGTGTCACGAACATAACGAACGCAGCGTTGTTCTTAAGTTGGTGGAACGATTGGATCAAGGAGACGATGTCGCCATTGTGAGCGATGCGGGATATCCTGGAATATCTGACCCTGGAGCGCATGTTATTCATACGTGCATTCGTCATGGCATTCAAGTGGTTGTCATTTCCGGCGCTTGTGCCTTAATCAATGCGTTGGTAGGGTCGGGACTCGATACCGATCATTTTTACTTTCATGGGTTCTTGCCCGTCAAACAAGGCGATCGTCGCAAAGCATTGGCCGAACTTTCCTCACGTCCCGAAACCATCATCTTTTATGAAGCTCCTCATCGTATTGAAGACACCTTACTCGACCTTCAAACTGAATTTGGGAATCGTAATGCTTGTGTTTGTCGCGAATTAACCAAAAAATTTGAAACCTATCATCGAGGCACACTCGAGCAGTTGCAATTGCTCTTATTTGCCAATCCTCCACGAGGAGAATTGGTGTTGATTGTCGAAGGAAAGGCTCGAGAACCACGAGTGACGCTTTCGAATGTAGAAATTATGCGTAGTGTCCAAGAACTCATTGATCAGGGAATGACCA
>JBAYCP010000018.1:0-10435 GCA_041668665.1 Bacilli bacterium
AGCCTATGCCTTACGCATGAAAGCTTTTTTCATGGAGCAATCCAAAGGTGCGATTGAGGTCTTAGGCCCTGCCCAACCCTATATTGCCCAAATCAACCGTCGCTTTCGACTACGACTACTTCTCAAATACAAGGACGAAGCTTTGGCGTTACGCTTGTTGAATGATGTGAAGAAAACGAGCCAAACGGAAAAAGGAATCGATGTCCAATTTGATGTCAATCCTTTGGGCGAATAAGAAAGAGGGATGAACCATGAATGCACGTGAACATTGTTATGAAGTTCTAATGGCCGTCTATCGCGAAGGAGCCTATTCCAATTTGACCTTGAATCAGTTGTTTGCCCGTGTGGCCATTCCCGAAACCGATCGCGGATTTATTACTCGAGTGGTGTATGGAACCTTGCAGAATTCCTTATTGCTTCGCTATTGGATCAAGGAAGCTACCCCTGGGAAAACCCTTGATTATCCTGTTTTAGTTTTGTTATTAATGTCGTTGTATCAATTGCGATTTATGGATCGTGTGCCTGCTTATGCGGTAGTCAATGAAGCGGTCGAACTGGCCAAACAACATCGAGGAGCCTCTGCAGGACGATTTGTGAATGCAGTGTTGCGGCATTTAAATGACCAACCAACTAGCCTAACTCGAGAACGTTTTCAAGATGAAATTGCTTATCAAAGTTTGTTGCATTCGTATCCGGAATGGTTGGTGCGGATGTACGCCAAACACTATGGGGAAGAAGTCGCCCTGCGTCTCATCCAGCATCATGATACGCCCCCACCATTAAGTCTACGTTACAATCCTTTACGACCTTTGGAACTTGATCAACTTCCTCCCGAAGATTTTCATGCAGGAAACCTCTCTCCAGTGGGGTATCATTATTTTGGCCATCATCATTTTGTCCAGACTCCTTATTATCGGGAGGGGCACTTTGCCATTCAAGATGAAGCCAGTCAAATGGTGGCGCCTTTGTTAGCGCCATTACCGGGTGAGCGCGTCTTAGACATGTGTGCCGCCCCAGGCTCTAAAACCGCGCATCTTGCCTCCTTGATGAACAATGAAGGAACGATTGATGCCGTGGACATTCATCCGCATCGCATCCAACTCTTGGAAGAGGGCATGCGACGGTTGGGCGTAACCAATGTAAAAGCCTTGACTGGTGATGTGTTGCAACTGATCCACCAAGTGGGTGAGGGCGTGTATGACCGCATCCTTTTGGATGCACCTTGTTCGGGATTTGGTGTGATTCGTCGCAAACCGGATTTGTTGCTGCGTACCAAGCAAGAACAACTCGATGAATTGTTGACTTTGCAACAAAATATGTTGCAAACCGCTGTGCGACTTCTAAAACCAGGGGGAGTCATGGTATACTCGACATGTACCCTCAATCGGAAAGAGAACCAATTGCAGATTCAGAATTTGTGTCACACGACACCATCGATGCACTTGGACATTGAACGACAAATTTTCCCGTTTGAGTATGATAGCGATGGTTTTTACCTCGCTAAATTAATAAAGGAGACGCTTTGATGATTAATCTTTATGGCCTTGCCCCTCAACCCTTGGAAACCATGATGTTGTCAATGGGACAGAAGAAATTTCGTGCCATCCAACTTTATACATGGCTTTATGAAAAAAAAGCACGCTCTTTCGAAGAGATGAGCGATGTTTCGTTACGTTTTCGGGAAGAACTTGCCGCCACCTTCACGTTAGATCTTCCTTCCATTGCTACGCAACAAATCGCTAGCGATGGAACGATTAAGTTGTTGCTGGAAATGGCTGATGGAGCGAAAGTGGAAACCGTGCTCATGCGTTATGACTATGGCAATGCCCTTTGTGTATCTTCTCAAGTCGGTTGCAACATGGGTTGTGCGTTTTGTGCATCAGGGTTGTTGCGGAAGCAACGCAATTTGGAAGTCCACGAACTTATTGGTCAATACATGGTGATGCAACAATTATTGGGCCCTGATGACCGGATTTCTCATGTGGTGGTGATGGGGACGGGCGAACCATTCGATAATTATGAAAACTTAATGGATTTTATTCGAATTTTGAATCACCCCAAAGCGCTTGCAATTGGGGCTCGTCACATTACCGTTTCCACCTGTGGGTTGGTGGATCGTATTCGCCAATATGCTCATGAAGGCATTCAAATCAATTTAGCCATTTCCTTACATGCCCCGAATGATGACTTGCGGTCAAAACTTATGCGCATCAATCAAGCCTATCCTTTGGATTCCTTGCTTGAAGCTGTCAAATATTATGAAGTCCATAGCGGACGTCGAGTCACTTTTGAATACATTATGCTTCGTGATGTCAATGATTTGCCGGAACATGCCCATCAATTGGCGGATCGCATCAAAGGCATTCAATCGTATGTCAACCTTATTCCTTATAATGAAGTGGGGGAGGTCCCTTTCCGCCGTTCGGGACGCGAACGAGTTCGACAATTTTGTGACCTCTTGAAACAACGTGGCGTGAATTGTACGATTCGAAAAGAATTCGGAGTGGATATCGATGCTGCGTGTGGTCAATTACGCGCCAAGAAAGAGGGCGTGATTCGATGAAAGAAGGATTCATCACCAAAGTCAATGCCGGCTGGTATGAAGTCTATGATGGAACCTCAATTCTTGCATGTCGAGCTCGCGGGAAATTTCGTATTCAAGATCAATCGCCCTTAGTGGGGGATTATGTGACCTTTGATCCTGATCAAGCCTATTTACAAACCATTCATCCCCGCAAGAACCGCTTCATTCGCCCCCCCATTGCCAATGTGGATCAGGTAGTCGTAATTGCATCGTTGGTGCATCCAACGGTCTCATTGGGATTAATCAATCGTTTTTTAGTGTTATGTGCGGTAGCGGGTATGAAGCCTTTGCTTGCTATTTCCAAAATAGATTTAGCTTCCATGCCAAGCAGCGTGGAACGGCGTTTGTTGGAGTCCTTGCGTGATTTGGATTATGAGCTGCTCTTTTATTCGGCAAAGACCCTCGAAGGGATTGAAGCCATTCGCTGCCGGTTGCAAGGCAAAAAGACCGTTTTTACCGGCCAAAGTGGCGTAGGAAAGAGTACGCTCATTAATGTCTTAATTCCCGGATTTAAACAACAAGAAACAGGCGAAATATCAAAAGCCCTAGGACGAGGGAAACACGTCACGCGTATTGTTGAGTTCTTGCGCTTTGATGAAAACTCCTGGCTTGCCGATACTCCCGGATTCTCACAAATCGAATTTGATTTGACTCCTACTGAGCTTGCTGCTTTGTATCCTGGATTTTCCTCGTTATCTTCAAAGTGTCAATTCCGTAATTGCATGCATGATAATGAACCTGGGTGTGCCGTCAAAGCTGCTGTCGAGCAAGGAACATTGCTCGCCGATCAATACGAAATCTATCAATCGTTATTAACAGAAGTACGTGCACGAAAGGAGCGATATTAAGATGAAAAAGCCCATCATAGCCCCCTCCTTATTATCGGCTGATTTCTACTGTTTAGAGAAAGAAATCAAACGAGTGGAAACAAGTGGTGCAACCTGGCTGCATTTTGATGTGATGGATGGACATTTTGTCCCGAACCTCACTTTTGGTGCTCCCGTATTGGCCAAACTTTCGCCCCATACTGACTTGACGATGGATGTCCATTTGATGATCGAAGAACCGCTGCGATATGCTGCCGATTTTGTCAAGGCTGGCGCGGATTTCATCACATTTCATCAGGAATGTTTTCCCATAATATCGGAGTTGAAACAAGCCATTCAAGTCCTTCATCAATTGGGAGTCCAAGTAGGCGTATCCATTAAACCAAACACGCCAGTCGATGTTCTTTCTTCGGTGTTACCACTTTTAGATATGGTTTTAATCATGAGTGTAGAGCCAGGATTTGGGGGTCAAGCCTTCCAAATGAATGCTTTGGATAAAATTCGCCAGTTGGTGCAGTGGCGACAAGCGGATCAATCGTCTTTTTTGATTCAAGTGGATGGCGGTATCAATGCCACCACCGCAGCGGCTTGTCGCGAAGCAGGAGCGGATGTTTTGGTCGCTGGAAGTTACTTGTTTGGTCATGATGATTTCAACCAACGTGTGGGTTGGCTTCAAGGGTGATGGCAATGACACGCTGGCTGATTGGACCTTTTTGCAAACAACGAACCTTTCCTGTCGATGATCTGCTCGTTGGTGTGGATCGTGGGGCTTGGAATCTTGCCCGTCATGGACATGTGATGGCGGTTGCAATTGGGGATTTTGATTCGGTCAATGAAGAAGAATTTGCCTGCATCAACGCGCATGCTCAACGGGTGATTCGCTTACCTGCATCCAAGGATGAAACGGACTTGGAAGCCGCCATTCGTTTGGTGACTGGTCCGAAGGAATCATGGATGGCCTGTGGGTTTTTAAATGGACCACGCTTGGATCATTTGTTTCATGCCTTGTTGGTGTTGCATCGCTTCGAGGATCGTCGTGTTGTGCTTCTGAATGCGAACAACCGCATCGAATTACTCACGACGGGAACCCATCACATTCAACAATCCAAGCATCAATATGTTTCTTTTTTTTGCTTGGAACCTGCTGTTATTAGTTTACAGAAAGGGTTTCGCTACCCTTTAAAGGATGCAGCGATGAATGTGCAGCAAACCTTGGGAATCTCCAACGAATTAATCGAACCTATTGGAGAAATTGAACTGGTAGGGAAGTGTCTCATGATGCGTAGTCATGAAGCGAAAAAAAAGAAGGAGGCTTAGCCTTCCTTCTTGGATTAACCGACTTTTTTGAGGGTCCGTAGTGCGCGGGTAGAAATACGAACGGTTTGTACTTTTCCGTCAATTTCTAATTTAACTTTTTGTAAATTAACACCCCAACGCCGACGTGTGGCGATCAATGAGTGCGAACGAGCGTTGCCGCTAGCGGGACCTTTTCCGGTGATGATGCATACTCTTGCCATGGTTCCCCTCCTCTGCTTGCTGTTGATAATGCTTTCATATGATACCAAACGCTAGGAGAAAATGCAACTAGAAACCAATGCGAATATCCTTTTTTTGTAAAACTAGGCGATTTTAAAGGAGAAAGCTTTCCTGAAGAAACGTTCGCGGAATGCCTTCAACGATATTAGTTGAAAAATTTCTTCGAATCTATATAATATACTTATGCTTGGACAGGAGGTCTATCATGATGATTTCACGTCGCCTCAAACGCGGAAGTCTCGATATCTCAATGCGCGCCATTGCTATCATTGCCGGGAACGCGGCAACGGAGTGCTATGGCGTTTTAGGCATGGCATCCAAGCAACCGTTACGCGATGGCATCGCGGAACTGCTCAAAAGCGAAAATTACTCCAAAGGTGTGTTTGCGCGTTCGACTCGTAATGGAGTCGAAGTAGATATGTACATCATCGTGGCCTATGGAGTCAAAATCACGGAAATCGTGTCCGAGGTTCAAAAGAAAGTTCGCTATGTATTACAAAAAACATTGGATTTAAATTTTAAAGCGGTCAACGTCTACGTTCAAGGCATCAAGTCGCTTGAATAGTTGGAGGAATCTCATGAAACCATTTGATAGCAAAACCATCAATGGCGAAGTTTTTCGCCAGATGATCATATCCGGTTCAAACAACCTGTTTAACTCGTATCCCGATGTGGATGCCTTAAACGTCTTTCCAGTTCCTGATGGGGATACTGGGACCAATATGAACCTGACGATGACTTCTGGCGCCAAAGAAATTATGAATGTGCGCAACGAGTCCATCTATGAGGTGGCTAAATCGTTTTCACGCGGCTTATTGATGGGAGCTCGCGGAAATTCGGGCGTTATTTTGTCGCAAATCTTCCGTGGCTTTGCTCAAGGTTTAGAAGGCAAGCCAATCATTGATTTGGATGACTTTGCAGCCGCTTGGGTGGCGGGCACTGAAGTTGCTTACAAAGCTGTCATGAAACCCGTCGAAGGGACCATCTTAACGGTCATCCGGGAATCAAGTACGGCATTGAAAGATAACATCACCAATTTTAATTCGTTTGGCCAAGCCATGGTGTATTTGATTGAAGAAGCCAAAAAATCTTTGCAACACACCCCTGAACTATTACCCGTCTTAAAAGAAGTTGGCGTGGTCGATTCGGGTGGCGCGGGGTTATTAAAGATTTTTGAAGGATTTTTGGAAGGGTTGCATGGGAAAACCGTGGAACGCAAACAAATTTCTTTGGAACCGACCAAGCCTCAACCGTATCAAGGGACTGGCTTTGCGGCTACGGCCTTGGAGAACGAAGAATTTGGCTACTGCACGGAGTTTATTATGCGACTCGGTGGAGAAGGGAAAAAAGTCTTTGACCAAAACCGCTTTTCGACCGTATTAGAATCTCTTGGCAACTCATTAGTGGTAGTGCAAGATGAAGACGTCGTCAAAGTGCACGTTCACACCTTGCGCCCAGGGGTCGTCTTGAATTATGGCCAGATTTATGGGGACTTTGTCACCTTGAAAATCGAAAACATGCAAGAACAACACAGCAACCTTGTTGCCCAAGAAGTCACTGGATTCCATCGTCATGAGACCAATGGAGCGGTGGCACCCGCCAGCAAAGAAACCAAGGAATATGCTCTTATTGTCGCTTCGGCAGGGGAAGGATTGAAGAACATGTTTGAAAATCTCCGTGTGGACTATGTGGTCACCGGGGGACAAACGATGAATCCTTCGACCGAGGATTTTGTGGCAGCTATCCGCCATGTGAACGCTCGCAACATCTTTATTCTACCAAACAATAAAAACATCATTATGGCCGCAGAACAAGCATGTGGTGTGGTCCCTGATGTCAATTGTGTCGTCATTCCTAGTAAATCCATCCCACAAGGATTAACAGCATGTATGATGTTTAATCCTGATGCCGATGTGGAGGCCAATGAACAAGAGATGCGTGAGGCCATCACTCGGGTCAAAACCGGTCAAGTAACCTTTGCTATTAAAGATACCAAAATTGATGGCATGAACATTAAAAAAGATGAATATATGGGCATTAATGATAAAACCATTATCTGCTCGGAGAAAGTCTGTGATCATGCGGCGAAGAAATTACTGGATCATCTCATTGATGAAGATGCCGCCATTGTTACCATTATCTATGGCGACAAAGTGGCAGAGGAAGAAGCCAAACAATTAGCGGATTATGTGGCTGAAAAATACATGATTGAAGTCGAATTGCACCAAGGTGGCCAACCGGTCTACTCGTATATCTTTGGTGTCGAATAAAAAGGGCCTTGCCCTTTTTTTCATAACAAAGGAGGTGCCGTATGGGATTCCAAATGACGTTAACTCCCAAACGACGAACGTTTTTAACGAAACTGAACCTTCACTCTGAGTGGGAGGTGCTTTGGTATGTCCCGCGTCGCTACATCGACTACACCTCCACCCCGCTGGACCAAGCGCATCATGATCAACGTGTCGTTGTACGGGGAACTTTGGACTCCAAATCGCCTCCTGTACGTTTGAAAGGGTCGTTGAGTCGTTTTTTGTTGCATTTATCCACTCCCGAAGGAACGATAACAGTCATCGTTTTTAATCGTCCCTATTTATATAAGAATCTCGTGATCGATTCCACGCTATTGATTAGTGGAAAATGGAATCATTGGCGCAAAGAAATTACAGCGGTCGATGTGTTGGGGGCCAATCATGCAAATATCGAGTTATTACCAGTGTATCGGTTGTGCGAAGGGGTGACTCGCAGCAATTTCCAGGCTGTGGTTCATTTGGCTTATCAACATTGGAATACACATCATTCTTGGCCCGAAGTTGTGCCCGCCTCCCTACGTGAACGCTATCGTTTATTGTCACGGAAACAAGCCCTCTATTGGGTGCATTTTGCCGCTCATCACAGCGAGCTTCAACAAGCGTTACGCACCTTAAAATACGAAGAATGGTTGCTTTACTTTGTGCGGACCATGCAAAACCGCGAAGCCATTCGGATGCAAGGACAAAAAGCTTTGGTTTCACTCCCCTCGAACGAGTGGGAAAACCTTACGAAACGGTTGCCCTTTCCCTTAACAAGCGATCAAAAATTGGCCTATCACGAGATTGCGCGCGACATGGCAGCTTCTTATCCCATGCTACGGTTGTTGCAAGGAGATGTAGGAACTGGCAAAACCGCCGTGGCGATGCTAGCCATGTTGCTGGCACGGCATCGAGGTCAACAAGCAGTCTTTATGGCACCTACCGATTTGTTGGCACGCCAACATATGGATTTTCTTTCTTGGGTGTTAACTCAAGAAGAACAACAGCAAGTTGCTTTGCTGGTGGGGGGCATGACGGTGAAAGAGAAAGCAATGATTCGTCATCAAATTGCTCGAGGAGAAAAGACTTTGATTGTCGGCACCCATGCCTTGTTCCAGGAACAAGTCGAATTTGCGGATTTAGGACTTGCCATTATTGATGAGCAACATCGTTTTGGCGTCAAACAACGCCAAGAACTCAAAGCCAAAGGGGAAGCGGTGGATCTCTTGTTATTGAGTGCCACGCCCATTCCTCGAACGCTCGCTCAAACCGTGTATGGGGATTTGGATGTGTCGACTTTAAAAGAATTTCCTGCGCAACGTCGCCAAGTTCACACCGTTCTCCAACGAGGAAAAAGTATTCGCTCCTTGTTGCCCGAATTGACCAAACGGCTTACCGCAAACGAACGCATTTTTCTGGTCTGTCCACTGATTGAAGGCGATGATGATTCGAGACGTAGTGCGGAAAATGTGTATGCTGGCCTGCAACAATACTTTGCGCCCCTTCATTATTCCGTTGGATTGCTTCACGGAAAACTCAGCGAAGAAGAGAAGCAAACGGTTATGGAAGGGTTTCGTACGGGTACTTCACCGATTCTTGTAGCGACCACCGTCATTGAAGTGGGCATTGATGTTCCCGATGCGAGCGTCATGATTATCTATGATGCCGAACGATTTGGGCTTGCTCAACTTCATCAGTTGCGAGGACGTATTGGGCGAGCAGGACAAGCGAGTGTGTGTTACTTGCTCACGGAGAGCCTTGATGAGGATGTCTGGGAACGTTTGACCTTTTTGGCAACCCATGAAGATGGGTTTGAAGTCGCAGAATATGATTTAAGCTCGCGTGGGCCTGGAGATCTTGCAGGCATCCGTCAAAGTGGACTCCCATCCTTCCGTGTGGCCGATTTGTTCCACGATCAAGCCATCCTGCAAACGGCGCGTGAGGATGCTCGACGATTGCTGCAACAACCGGAAGATCCAGAAACGCAACAATTATTGAACTTCATCGCTCAAGAAACCACACAACTTGACGCATAAGCGATGGAACATCGCCATAAAAAATGATACAATAAATCAATGTAAGAGGTGATTGGAATGATACGAATTGCAATCGATGCGATGGGGAGCGACCAAGGAAGTGCCATGGTCGTAGAAGCTGTCCGCACATTTCATGCAAAATATCCGAATGCCCAACTCTATGTCGTGGGCGAAGCCAAGGAAATCGCGCCCTTAGAAGGGCTTGCAACATTAGTGCCATCTACCGAAGTGATGGGGATGGAAGACGGGGCGCTCGATGTGATGCGCCGGAAACAAACATCGATGCTGAAAGCCATTGATTTAGTGGCGAGTGGACAATGCGATGGAGTGGTTTCGGCTGGTTCCACCGGCGCATTTTTGACGGGTGCTACCTTAAAACTAAAATTAATTCCAGGTGTGCAACGGGCAGCGTTGATGTCGCCATTTCCGACCATGGATGGGAAAGGGGTTATCATTTTGGACATTGGTGCCAACAATGAAAATCGTCCCGAACACTTGGTGCAATTTGCGAAGATGGGGGCAGTGTTCGCTACCAAAATTCGCCGTATTGAGCAACCAGCTATTTATCTATTATCCAATGGCGCAGAAGCCAAAAAGGGAAGCCCTGTAGGAAAAGAAGCTCATGCTTTATTGCTCGAGGCAGAACCCACCTTATTCCGTGGCAACATGGAAGCACGGGATGTCCTAAGCGGGCACGCCGATGTCGTGGTTTGCGAAGGTTATCCTGGTAATGTTTTGTTAAAAGGAATGGAAGGTACCGCACAGATGATGAATCATCTGTTGAAACAAGCGTTCCAACAATCCATTTTTACGAAGATTGGCTATCTTTTTGCGAAAAAGGGCTTGGCAGGGATGAAAGAACAACTCGATTATCGCAAATACGGGGGAGCGATGTTGCTAGGGGTCAATGGCGTGGTCGTAAAAGGTCACGGGTCTTCCAATCCCTATGCTTTTTTCAATGCGATGCGATTAACCTATGAAATGATTGATGCAGGAGTAGTGCCTGCGATGAAAGAGGCGATGAGTCATGAGAGCACGAATTGAGGATTTGTTCAAGCGGTTGGACATCACACCGCAAAACCCCGAACTTTACAAGATTGCTTTAACGCATCCTTCTTATAAAAATGAGCATGCATTACTTTCCGATAACAATCAGCGTTTAGA
>JBAYCP010000019.1:0-10272 GCA_041668665.1 Bacilli bacterium
ATATGAACATATAAGGCAAGATACAAATCAAAGAAATGACTCTTTTCATTGTCGAGACGGTAGCCAAGTTTTTCGGCGACAGACAAACGATATTTCAAGGAGTTGGGATGAATATAAAGAGCTTCAGCCGTTTTACGTAACGAAAAGCGACATTGAATGTATTTATAGATGGTATTGACCAGCGGTAAGCTGGTCGATTTTTCATAATCCAACAAGCGACCAATGATGGGGTAGGAGAAATTACGTAATTCCTCATAATTCAGCGACTTCAATAAGGTAATGAGACGAACATGATTTTCATTAAAAATGTTAAGATCAATCATGCGTAAATTGGCATTGTTGACCGTCTTGGATAAAATGGCAAAGACTTTGGGGATTTCATGGGCTTGATCAATGGGATTGGAGTAAGCAATCTTCATATCGATGTGGGGGATATCATTCATAATTTGGTCATAGATGCGCTCCACCATCAACGTATTATTCGCTTCGTAGGTCGTATTGACTATAAATAAGACAAAATCATCCATAAAGATGTAGCGAACACTCTTGCGGTCGATCTTAAATTCATTGACAATCGACCGAAGAATGGTAAAGACGGCTTGAGTGGCATTGTAGTTGCCTTTTAAGGAGAAGAGCAGTAAGAACAACGGAAATTGAACGTTCCAATCGTAGAACTTGGAAACTTCAATCAATTCTTCGTTGGTGTTGTAGTTGGAAGTGATGTTGCTAACAAAGCCAAGCAAGAATTGGTTTTGCCGCAAGAAGGTCTCACGCTTACGTTGGTAAATAAAGACAGCCAACATCTTATAGATCTCGGCATAGTTATAGAGAATGTATCGTTTGTCTTTGTTGGTGAGTAACGCCAAACGATAGATGACTTCGCCTTGATACTCAATGTTGGTAAGGTAAAGTAAATAATCCCCATCTTTGACTAAGGTGTTGGCCGAGTCCACATAACGATCATAATAGGTTTTGATACGTTCGGCGGAATAATACAAATCTTGATTGGTGGGGTTGAATATTAAGATTTCCAGATCTTCAATGTTTTCTGCACTTCGCACCAATTCTTGCGTGGAGGGGTTGGCGCTAATAGCTTTTAATAAATCCGAATACAAGGTGGAATTCACCTTTGAGTATTCGCTCCCTTGAATTTCGGAAATGATTGCATTAAAGATGGTGGATAAGTTGGCATCATAATCAATGGTAATGATGGGAAAGTCGATGGCATCCGCAATGGCCAAGACATCTTCAGGGATTTTTTCAATGTAGCGATGAATTTTAACGATGATTCCTGAACTATTTTTCTCTTTTAAAACGTGGAGCAATTTCTTAAACAAATTGACATCTTCCTTGATGGGATAAAGGGTCGTTAAGATTAACGAGTTCTCAATAATATACTTTTCAAATTCAGGGGTTTCCAGTACGGAGACACTGGAAACACGACGGTCCAAGTGTTTGGTTCCTGCAACGACTTCATAGGATTCCAGAACATTAATGGTTAGGAGTTTATCAAGGGTGATCATTGAGGGTTCACATCCATTTCGTCTTCATCATAACGGGAAGAATCGTAAGTTTCAAGCCCCCTGCTTGTTTCTTTTCTATGGATGAAAGCCTTTTCTTTCGTCTTTTATCGCCAATTACTTTCGTGAGTCGCTTTGTTATACTTGAATCAACAGAAAGGCTAGGTGTTTCTTATCATGCAAAAAATTAATGTTCGTCGTATTTCGATGTCTTCGCCCGATGACCTTCGTTCCTTTGAAAAACTCATGGACGAGAAGGTCATTCGCCCCGAAGAAATCATCGCGGTTCTAGGCAAAACGGAAGGGAATGGTTGTGTTAACGACTTTACTCGTGCCCTTTCCACCTTTGCGTTCCGCGCCTCGCTTGCCAAACGTTTGAAGATGAGTGAAGCCGACGTCATGCACAAAGTGGCCTTTGTCATGTCCGGTGGTACCGAAGGAGTCATGGCTCCTCATGCAACCATCTTCACCAAATCCGAGGTCGATGCTCCACGGGGAGCAACCAAGAGTCTTGTCGCATCATCCGGTTATACTCGTAACTTCCTTCCTGAAGAAATTGGAACCCCAGTGATGGTAGAAGAGGTTGCGCGTGTAGTCAAGAACCTGATGAAGGATGCTGGACTGCACCATTCAGAAGATGTGCACTTTGTCCAAATCAAATGCCCACTCCTCACCTCGGAGCGCATTCAAGATGCTCAGCATCGTGGCAAAGAAGTTGTGGTTACCGATACCTACAAATCCATGGGTTACTCCCGTGGGGCTTCGGCACTAGGAGTCGCTGTCGCCCTTGGAGAAGTGCCTGCAGAAAAAATTAATCAAGCGGCGATTTGCCATGACTGGTCCTTGTATTCCAAGGTTGCCTCGACCTCAGCAGGGATTGAATTGATGAATTGTGAAATCATTCTAATGGGCAACTCCTATGACTCAGCGTCCGATCTTACCATTGGACATAGTGTCATGCAAGATGCCATTGATTTGGAAGCCGTGATCGAAGCGCTGGAAAGCGCAGGGATGAAAGTCGATAAACTCCCCACTCCCGAACAACGCAAGCGCATCGTCAATGTTTTGGCAAAAGCCGAAGCAAGTACGACCGGTGAAGTGCGGGGACGTCGGAATACGATGCTCACCGATTCCGACATCAACCACACCCGTCATGCACGGGCCGTGGTCAATGCGGTGATTGCAGCCGTGGTACACGATCCAATGGTCTATGTCTCTGGTGGGGGCGAACACCAAGGACCAGACGGTGGCGGACCTGTTGCTGTTATTCTCAAAAAAGAATAGATACCAACCATATAGAAAGGGATATCAATTATGGAACTGATTCTAATGATTCTTCCCCTCATAGTCATCTTAGGCTTACTTGTGATGAAAAAGCACATGTTGGTCGCCGGACTTGCAGGGGGCGCTGCTGCCTTGATTATTTCGTGGATTCTGGTCGCTACTGGCACGCTCGAGACGGGCATTAAGCCAAGCGACATCAACAACTTTGTCGTCAACATTGGCGTCAAAGACATGCTCTCCAAATACTTAGCTCCCGTTATTTATGCCGCTGGTGCTGTGATGATTGCCCGCTCGGGTAGCATCAAAGCGTTGGTGGAAGCCATGAACCGGGTCCTCAAAGGCAAAATGGCCTACTTGGCCGCTGCCATTGTGCTCATTCAAGCCATTGCAACCTACATGGCCGGGATGGGTGCTGGAAACACCATGGTTATCGCTCCTTTGATGGCGGCTGCGGTTGGGTTCTTACCCGAAGTCGTCGCTGGGATGGCCATTGCTACTGCTGTTGGCTTTACCACTTCTCCTGCCTCTACGGAAACAGCCTTCTCAGCAACCGCTGCTGGGATGGAAGTTGGCGACTTTGCCAATATGATGCTTCCATTCACCATCGTGTTATTCTTAGTGGGTGCCGCCTTAGCCTTCTATGGCGTTTATAAAAAAGGTAGCATGCTACGGGCTGGTGCAGAAGTTGAAAATGAATTTGCTCAAACTCCCACCAAAGAACTTTGGATTAAAGTTATTCCAACCATCGTGTTCTTGGTGCTCGTCATTGTTGGTGGCAAACTCAACGCCTTATTCCCCATCCCCATTTTCCTCCCCTTTATCAATGTCTTAATCGCTGCCGTCCTTTGCGTCATCTTCTGCAAAGTTTCTCCCAATAAAGTCAGTGAAAATTTGATTGACGGCTCGCGCTACATCTTAACCACCCTGTTTGGCGTCGGAATCTTCCTTGGCTTCATCAATATGATTGGTTTCCTTGGAACATTTGATCGCTTAGCAGCCTTGGTTGGACAAGCACCGGAATGGTTAGTGACCTTCCTTGCCATTGTCTTAGCCTTCATCATTGCCATCCCTTCGGGCGCTTTTGCGGCTGGTGTCTTGGCTTTGATTCTTCCAACCTTATCCTTGATTCCTGGGCTCTCCCCGCTCGCTTTTGGTTTAATTGCCATCTCGGTAGGGTTGGGTACTCAAATTAGCCCTGTGCAAATCAACGTGGCAGCTCTCTCCGATGGGTTCAAAGTGTCCATCTTTGACATCATCAAAGGCAACATGAAATTTGTCCCTATCGTGGGTGGAATTGTTGCGGTCATTGGGCTGATCGTTGGCATTCTCTAATACCTAACGTTTTGATGATTTAAACAAAGAAAGAGGGATCGTATGCGCTTCACTGCCGAACGGTATGACGAACAGTTTCAACGCTTATTGTTATCCGAGCGTTCGCCAACGCTGACGGTTCATAGCGTTTATCGTCGTCTGGTGAATTTCCTCCACGGGCATCAGCTGTACACGCTGAGTGGTGCGACGGTCCCTGCTTCCTTTTTTCACTGTCGTTTGCAAGAAACCATTGATTTTACCCAATTAGAGTTGCGCCCTGGCGACATCGCTGTGTTACGTACCGACTCGTTAACCATGGGTTCCATCGTGGTCGATTTGCAGCCTGCAACTCTTTACAATCCGCCTTCTCCCCGCCTCGCCCGCGGTGCGAAACCGGATCAAGCAACGCTGCTTACGTTTCTTCGCCAAAGCGGAAAACGGACCGGTAGTCTGCATTATTATCGTAGTCTTCACCAACTGTCGCTTGCCCCTTTTGATGTGATGGATGAGCGATTACGTTTTGCCATCACCAACTTCGTGCAAGCCTTTCGCCTCAATGAAGGGATGGAAGAAAGCGTCCAAGCCTTAATGGGCTTAGGACGCGGTCTTACGCCCGCCGGAGATGATTTTCTCGCCGGTTTTCTTTACACTCGCCAAGCCCTCGCTCCTAAGGAAAAGCGACTTCAACGCACCATCCAAAAGGTGGAAGCCCATTATCCTCAAACGGGGGATGTGACTCGTCAGATGTACCAGGTGTTTCTCCAACATGCAGGGACCGAACTCCATCGTCATTTTTTAGAGACGTGGTTTGGGAACGATCCGGTTGCTTTATGGAAAACCCTACTTGAACTTGAAAACCTCGGCCATACCTCGGGACTCGACTTTGTTGTGGGTTGTGTGGCGGCCGTGTCCATAGATGAAAAGGAGTAAATGTATGCATCAACAAACCATTGTTCGCAAGAAATCGTATTTTGATTCCGTGACGCTTATGTCGTTAACCGCCAAGATCAAAGGCATTGAGGGCGTCCATGAAGTGGTCATTGCGATGGCCACTGACATGAACCTCGATATTTTGGCTCAGACGGGATTATTGACGGAAGAAGCCCGATCTGCCACCCCTAATGATTTGGTCATCGGTTTATCACTGGACGAAGAGAAACAAATGGAGACGGTGTTGGCCGCCATTGACCAAGGTTTAAAACCAGTCGGAGCCAGTGGGGAAGCCCAACAAGTACGCTATGCCTCCATCGCTGCCGCCACCGAGCAAGGGGAATATAACCTCGCGGTCATTTCTGTGCCAGGTCGCTATGCGGCACGGGAAGCGATGCAAGCCTTACGACGCGGGTTGCATGTGATGTTGTTTAGTGACAATATATCCATCGAAGAAGAAATCCAACTAAAAACGTATGCCCGCAGCAAGGGTTTATTGGTCATGGGTCCCGACTGTGGGACTGCCGTTCTCAATAATGTCGGGTTATGTTTTGCCAATCATAACCGTCCTGGTAGCATTGGCTTAGTCGCCGCAAGTGGCACAGGCCTCCAAGAAGTTTTGGTGGTTATCGATCAACTAGGGGGAGGCGTCTCCCAAGCCATTGGAGTAGGCGGTCGTGATTTGAGCAAAGAAGTAGGAGGAATCATGATGATTGAGGGGATTCAAGCGTTGCAGCAAGATCCTAATACTGAAACCATTGTGTTGATTTCCAAACCTCCTCATCCAAGTGTCAAGGCGAAAATCATGGCCACCTTGGAACAAAGCTCCAAACCTGTCGTGCTTTGTTTCTTGGACGCTGAACCCGATCCTGAACATCCCCAATATGACTATGCAAGCGAGCTCGCGGAAGCCGCTTATCTTGCTTGTGCTCGTTCCGGGATTCCTTTGCCCGCTCCCGATGATCAAAAACTCCAAGAAGCCGCAGCCAAGACTTATCGATTTGCCCCCTCTCAACAGTATTTACGAGGGTTATTTTGTGGGGGGACCCTCACATCAGAAGCCCTTAGTTTGGCACGAAAAGTGATTCCTATTCAAAGCAATGTTGCAAAGAAAGAACACGAAAAATTGCACGATGTGTTGCATAGTAGCGGTCATGTGGTTTTAGATATGGGGGATGATTACTTTACCAACGGGAAACCGCACCCCATGATTGAACCTTCCAATCGCTTGGAGCGATTGTTGCAAGAAGCGGCGGATCCCACTGTGAAAGTTATCCTTCTAGACTTTGAAATTGGGTATGGCTCACATGCCGATCCCGTAGGAGTAACCTTACCTACTTTGCAGAAGGCCCAACAACTGGCGTTCCGCGAGGGACGTGAACTCGCCTTTGTTGCCTATGTTCAGGGAAGTGAAGGCGACAAACAAGACAAAGCATCGCAAATCCGTCGTTTGGAAGAAGCGGGTGTTTTGGTCGGACGGACCAACGCTGAAACGGTCCGGATGGCGTTGCATATTTTGACGAAAGGAGGCGCCCAATAATGGCCATTCAAGATTTATTCCAACAACCTTTGAAAATCATTAACATTGGTTCGCCCAGTTTTGTCGCAGATTATGACCTTCAAGGCGTTGATCACATTCATTTGGACTGGAAACCCCCTGCCAATGGCGATCTTGCCTTAATTCGCGCCTTATCCGAGTTGGAACCTTATCGGGATCAAATTGATGCTGCCAATCGAGAAGCCGTAACACGAGTCAAGCAAAGTGAAGCTCGTTTGGTAGGAATAAAACTTGCCAAAGAAGTTGTCCCCAACCTGAAAGATCGCATGATTCTTCATGCGGGGCCTTGGATTCGTTACGAAGACATGGCCGGTCCTGTTAAAGGTGCCATTGCCGGAGCTATTCTTTATGAAGGATGGGCCCAAACGCTTGAAGAAGCTGAAGTGTTAGCTGCTTCCAATACCATCACCTATGAACCCTGTCATGAACATGCCGCGGTCGGTCCAATGGCTGGTGTCATGTCTCCTTCCATGCCCGTGCATGTGATTTACAATGAAACCTACGGCAACTATGCGTATTGCACCGTCAACGAAGGACTAGGAAAAGTCTTGCGTTTTGGCGCCAATGATGAATCTGTTTTGATGCGATTACGGTGGATCCAAGAGGTCTTTATGCCCGTGATGGATGAGGCCATTCAACTTTCCGGAGGCATTGATATTAAAAATCTTGTTGCCCAAGCCGTTCAAATGGGCGATGAATGTCATAACCGTAACAAAGCCTCCAGTGCTTTGTTCTTGCGTGAGATTGTAGGCTCCATTATGTCCACCCATGCTTCGCGTGAGCAACAACTGGCTGTGGTCGAATTCATCCGAAAAAATGAACATTATTTCTTAAATCTATCCATGCCTTTTGCCAAAGTAAGCATGGACGCTGCTCGTGAAATCCCGTTCTCCACCTTAGTCACTTCAATGGCTCGTAATGGTGTTGAATTTGGCATACAAATCAGTGCGACAGGCTCCAAGTGGTATACGTATCAGGCCAACTATGTCCAAGGATTATTGTTCTCGGGCTATCGTGCGGAAGATGCAGCGCGTGATTTAGGTGACTCTACCATTACTGAAACTCGTGGCATTGGCGGATTTGCGATGGGCAGCGCTCCAGCAATTGTCCAATTTGTGGGTGGGCGTGTGGCAGACGCGTTGAACTATTCCATTCAAATGAATGAGATTTGTTTGGATCAAAACGAAAACTTTACCATTCCAACCCTTGATTTTCGACCCACCGCCTTTGGAATTGATGTCTTAAAAGTAATTGAAACCAATGTACTTCCAATCATTAATACTGGCATTGCCCACAAAGAAGCAGGAGTGGGTCAAGTGGGGGCAGGATTGGTCCATCCTCCTTATGAATGTTTTGCCAAAGCTTTGTTGGCGTTTGTGGAGCAAGTGCGAAAGGACGTGCAACCATGAAACTTGTTGTCGCGCTTGGCGGGAACGCCCTCGGCAACACGCCGCAAGAACAACAAACCATTGTCAAAGAAACTGCAAAGGCCTTATTGGATTTGATTCAAGATGGCCATCAATTGGTATTGGTGCATGGCAATGGTCCCCAAGTGGGAATGATTCATCTTGGATTTGAAGTCGCCCACGAAGCCAATTCCAAAATTCCCCCCATGCCCTTTCCAGAATGCGGAGCGATGAGCCAAGGATACATTGGGTATCATCTTCAACAAGCTTTACAAAATGAACTTATCCAACGACAGTTGGAGCGACCGGTCGTTACCTTGGTAACCCAAGTTCAAGTGGATGCCCACGATCCGGCCTTCCAACATCCTACCAAACCTGTCGGACCCTTCTACTCATTGGAACAAGCGCAACGGCTTCAAACCGAACAAGGTTATGTCATGATTGAAGACTCAGGAAGGGGATATCGTCGTGTGGTTCCTTCCCCCAAACCCCAAACAATTGTGGAACGCGAAATTATTCTCTCCTTGTTGCAGCAAGGGGCTCTCCTCATTGCTGCTGGCGGAGGAGGCATTCCCGTCGTAAAAACCGAACAAGGATTTCACGGTGTCGCTGCCGTGATTGATAAAGATTTGGCCAGTGAAACCATGGCGGAACTTATTGATGCGGATGGATTAATTATTCTAACTGCCGTTCCCCAAGTCGCCATTCACTTTGGAACTCCGCAACAAGAATTCTTAAAGGAACTAAGCGTGGCACAAGCCGAACGCTATTGTGAAGAAGGTCACTTTGCGCCCGGTAGCATGTTACCCAAGGTACAGGCAGCGATTGCCTTTGCTAAAAGCGGCCCCAACCGCTTTGCCATCATCGGATCCCTCGAAAAAGCCGCTGCGGCGGTTCGAGGCGAATCGGGCACCACCATTCGCTTCGCTTAAGTTCGAATTTTCCCCCATAAAAATAGAGGTAGGTAACGCGACCTCTATTTTTATTTGTCGCTTATTGTAGAATAACCCCAAAATAATGGGGGTCGATTTATCACTTATCGACAATTAAAAATAGGAGCGAGCATGGTACAATGAAACCATCAAAGAAATGCTTGGGATCATGGTTGGACTTCCCATCGACAGCGAATGGTCGATGGTCTTTCAAGGACCATTACCCCGAAGGGGACGAATCCTATGCAAAAAGAAAGTAGGGATGCTATGGAAAAGACAAAAGCAACCATTCCATTGCTTTATGATGTCGATGAAAAACCACGTTCGTGGAAAGATACGCTCGTGTATGCAACCCAATGGTTGATGATCATGTTTTATCCCGTAGTCTGGGGCTATTCAGTTGTTGGACTTGGTTTAGGAATGAGTGGCGAGGAACTAGGTCTTTACATGGTTCGAGTGGTCTTTATTATTGGGATTTCGACCTTGATTCAGGTGGCCGTCGGTCATAAGCTATCCATGGTTTCAGGTCCCAATATCATTCCCTCTTTGGCGATTGTGGCTGCAATGTCCATCGGCGGTCGCGAGTATGCCGAACAAGCTTTTAATGCTTACATCATTGCTGGAGTCGTCGTCGCCATATTGGGGGTTAGTGGCATCATCTCACACATTGGTAAGGTGTGGACGCCCTTGGTTTCGGGTGCCATGATTCTTATGGTGGGATTATCAACAAGCACCGTAGGGATTGGCTTAATTGGTGCCCAAAATGCAACAGCTCCATTCTTCATTGGCATTGCTCTCGCCTTAATTTGTGGGTATTTATCCATTCGTGGAAAAGGGATGCTTGCCAGCATTCCTGTCCTTATCACTATCGTTTTGGGTTATGTGGTCTTTATGGCGATTGGGGAGTTTGATTGGGCCTTGGTTACAAGTATGCCTGCCGTCACCATTCCCCAAATCTTCCCCTATGGGTTTTCCATCCCTCCCTTTGATTTAATTCTTACGATGTTGATTGTGAATATTTTTTCTGCGGTCAACCTTTATGGAAATGTTCAAGGCTATTCTGGAATTGTTGGTCGTAAAATGAGCAAAAAGGATGAACGGCGTTACTTTGGACTCTTTGGCCTTGTCGAAGGCGTCATTGCCTCTATTTTCGGAGTTCCTAGTAATGTTGCCTATGGCGAGAATTTAGGATTTGTCTTGTTGACTCGCATCGCCTCGCGCATCTCCTTAATGATTGCTAGTGTTGCGTTCATCGTGATGAGTTTCTTTGGTAACATCGGAGGACTCATGGCGGCCATGCCGAGTGCAGTTGCAGGAGCCGTTTTACTAGG
>JBAYCP010000020.1:0-10216 GCA_041668665.1 Bacilli bacterium
CATCGACGAGATATTCTAGTCCATCTTGGGCATCGAGCAAGTGCTGCATTCCAGCAACGAAGTCATCAGCCTTAACTGTAGCGTATTCAGCGCCGGCTGAGGTGACCCATTTTGCGCCTTCGCGAATGGTAAAGGTAAATTCGGTGAAGTCGTCATTGACCTCCCAAGCGGATGCGAGAGCACCGACTAAACGACCATAGACATCAAATTCGATGAGACCATCGACCAAGTTGACCAACACTTCTGAGTTTGTTGCATGGTGTGTGGCAAGGTAGTCATTGGTGGTCATATCTGCTGAGTAGACAGTTTTGAATTCATCATCAAGTGTGTATCCATAGTCGGCGATCAAATCGGCATTGCCTAATGGAGCCACAGCAGGAGTAGCAAGTACACGAGCACGATCTTCTGCCCAACGGGCACGGAATGCTGCAACTTCAGTAGTTTTTAGCACTGCACCTGGAGCAGAGGTTGTTCCATGATCAATCACTTGAAGACGTTTCAATTTTTCATTATCAGTTCCAAATAAGGTATAAGGTACGGTTTTTGGAATGATACGAGTGACAGCAAAGTTCCCGCCTTGGGTCGTCGTCGGGTTGATTACCGCACTGTCGAGTAACATAGCTTCGGCTGTAGCGTATTTCACGTAACGTTCGGTTGTTTCAAGTGTTGCAGTCGCAGCATCAACGAGAGCGTTGAAGCCTGGCAATACGCCATCGAAAATTTCTCTTTCTTTGGCTAGCTCAATAGCTTTTAACTCCGCTGGGGTTAAAGTGCTGACGCTGGAAACACTCGAGCTTGCACTGCTTGTCGAGGTCCCGCCGCAGCCGGACACGATCAAAGTCAGAGTTGCAAGAGCAGTCATAAGCTCAAATTTTCTTCTCTTCATCTTCTTTCCTCCTTTTAAATTAACTTTACTGATCTGTGTCAATAAAATTTACTTAAATATATAACAAAAATGAGTGTTAGTCAATGCGACGACTCGTATTTGAATATATAAAAGTCATGTAAACGCTTTCAACTTTTTATAATAAATCATGAGCGAAAGTTATTCTCTTTTTGAGAGGAAGTGTGGTATAATACTAATTGGTCTCGGGACGTAGCACAGCTTGGTAGTGCACTACCTTGGGGTGGTAGGGGTCATGGGTTCGAATCCCGTCGTTCCGACCATTTTTTTATTCTCAAATATCTCTTTATTGTGTAAAATATAAATATACCCTTTTATAAAGGAGTTGGTACAATGCCACAAGACAAGATTGTAATTAAAGGTGCAAGAGAAAATAACCTTAAGAATATCGACCTTGAATTACCACGTGACAAACTAATCGTAGTGACTGGTGTTTCAGGTTCTGGGAAGTCTACGTTAGCCTTTGATACCATTTATGCCGAAGGGCAGCGTCGTTATGTCGAATCACTCAGTGCCTATGCTCGCCAGTTTCTTGGCGGAATTGATAAGCCAGATGTGGATTCCATTGATGGATTGTCACCTTCCATAGCTATCGATCAAAAGAGCACCCATAATAATCCACGTTCTACTGTGGGAACAGTAACGGAGATCTATGACTATCTTCGTTTGCTCTATGCTCGAGTAGGCACACCTTATTGCCCCCACCACCATATCCCTATCCAGGCTCAAACTATTAAGCAAATGATGGAGCGCTTGTATCAATATCCTGAGGGAACCAAAATGCAGTTGTTAGCTCCTGTAGCTAGTCAAGCCAAGGGCACCCATAAAGACCTGTTGGATCAATTGCTAAAAAGTGGCTTCATACGCGTGCGTATAAATAAAGAATACAAATTAATAGAAGAATTGGGCAACTTTGATAAGAATAAAAAATGGGATATTGATGTGGTTATTGATCGCATCGTTTTGACCCAAGATGGGCGCACCCGATTGAGTGATTCTTTGGAATTAGCCCTTCAATGGGGAAATGGTATCACTTATGTTGTCATTGAGGATGAAGAAGTATTATTCTCTTCGAATTATGCTTGTCCTCATTGCGGTTTTTCCATTGGGAAATTAGAGCCAAGATTGTTTTCGTTTAATGCTCCAACTGGGGCATGCCCTACATGCAACGGCCTTGGGGTGACGAAAGAAGTTGACATCGATATTCTAGTGCCTGACAAAATGAGAAGTTTAAAACAAGCAGCTATCGTTTATTACAAAAACATTGTTGGTAGCGAAAATATTGAATGGCAGGAATTCGAGATCCTTTGTAAACACTATAAAATCGATATGGACATTCCATTTCGTTATTTGACTGAAGAGGAAAAACGAATTGTTCTTTATGGTTCGGATAAGCCTTTGCAGTATAGTTTTGAAACGCGATCAGGAAATCGAATTCGTCGGAATGGGTTTGTTCAAGGGGTTAAACCACGTATCGAGCGTTTATACATGGAAACAACCTCCGAAATGATGCGCACGTGGTACGGTTCATTCATGAGTGAGACGCCATGTCCAACATGTAAGGGAAAACGTTTGAATGAACAAGCGCTTGCTGTGCGAGTGGGTCCGCTCAACATTCAAGAGCTTTGTGAATTACCCATTGATCAAATTCGAAACTACTTGTCGGATTTAACATTATCCCCTCAAAATGCCGAAATTGCACGTTTAATTCTAAAAGAAATATGCGAGCGACTCTCGTTCTTAGTCAATGTTGGATTGGAATATTTAACTCTTGCACGTAACGCGAGCACGTTATCTGGGGGAGAGTCTCAACGCATTCGTCTTGCTACACAAATTGGATCGCGCCTTACCGGCGTTCTTTATGTATTGGATGAACCCTCGATTGGGCTTCATCAAAAAGACAATAATAAGTTGATTCATGCCTTGCAAGAAATGCGAGACTTGGGCAACACCCTTATCGTGGTGGAACACGATGAAGAAACCATGCTTGCCGCTGATTATCTAGTCGATGTTGGCCCAGGATCGGGGATTCATGGTGGACAAATTGTTGCAGCAGGAACTCCTCAAGAAGTACGGGACAATCCCAATTCCATTACAGGTCGATATCTTGCAAAAATCGAAAGCATTCCTATTCCATCCACTCGCCGTGAGCCCAATGGGAAATGGTTGGAAATCAAAGGAGCGACTGCCAATAACCTAAAGAATATTGATGTAAAAATACCATTAGGGAATCTCGTAGTGGTTACTGGTGTTTCTGGATCAGGGAAATCCACACTTATTAATGAAGTGCTGGGCAACGCTTTGTTCAATCATTTGGGAAACGCAAAGATTAAACCTGGACCACACAAGGAATTTCTCGGCAAAGAATTTATTGATAAAATAATTGATGTTAGCCAAGATCCCATTGGGCGTACTCCTCGTTCCAATCCCGCTACCTATACGGGGACTTTTGACTATATTCGTGATATTTTTGCTTCCACCATTGAATCCAAAATGCGTGGCTATGAAAAAGGGCGTTTTTCATTTAATGTCAAAGGTGGTCGCTGTGAACGGTGTCAAGGCGATGGGGTCATTCGCGTCCCCATGCATTTCTTGCCTGATGTATATGTTCCTTGTGAAGAATGTGGCGGAAAACGATACAACGATGAAACCCTTCAAGTTCTATATAAAGGAAAAAACATTTATGATGTTTTAGAAATGACAGTCGAAGATGCTGTACGATTCTTCAAGAATATTCCAAACATTAAACGTCGAATACAGACCTTAAACGATATCGGGCTTGGATATATTAAAATTGGCCAAAGTGCAGTCACGCTTTCTGGTGGAGAAGCGCAGCGCCTCAAACTTGCGACCGAATTACAACGGCGTTCTACTGGGCAGACGCTTTATTTACTTGATGAGCCAACCACTGGATTGCATAGTGCAGATATCAAAAAATTACTGATTGTACTCCATCGAATTGTCGAGAATGGCGACTCAGTGATTATCATTGAACACAACTTGGATATTATTAAGTCTGCCGACTATGTCATTGATTTAGGCCCAGATGGCGGAGATAAAGGTGGTCAGATTGTAGTTGCTGGGACTCCAGAGGAAGTCGCTGAACACCCGACAAGTTATACCGGAGAGTATCTAAGAAAAGTCTTGTAAAACCCTTTACACTTGAACAAATAGTCGGTATGATGAAGGTGCTAAAATCTTGCACACAATCAGTGTATGTTTTATTACTTATAAGTTAATAAGTATTGGGAAATAGATAGTTTTTCAAAGGAGGCGAATCAATGAAGGCGACAATATTAGTTGAAGATTTAGTCAAAGCACTTCATTATGAGGTCTTAATTGGCAACCAAGAGGCTCTACAAAGGAATATACTAACCTCTGAAGTGAATCGTCCAGGTTTGGAGTTAGTTGGCTTTTTTGAGTATACGGATTGGGAAAGAGGCATTGTATTTGGTCGTAAGGAACTTGCATTTATGGAACGCATGGATCCTAAAACCCAACGACGCTGTTTTGATGCGCTGACTGCAGCAACCATCCCTTTTATTGTGATAACTCGAGGGCTTCCTTGCCCAATTATTCTCCAAGAAATTGCTTCCGATAAAAATTTTCCTGTTTTAAAAACCGATCGAATTACATCAGCGGTTATTACCGAGATAATCCTTTATACGTATGAGAAACTATCGCCACAACAATTGATACACGGAACGCTAGTGGATATGTATGGATTGGGTGTTCTTATTTGTGGAGAAAGTGGGATTGGAAAAAGTGAAGCTGCACTTGAGTTGATTCGTCGAGGGCACCGGCTGGTGGCCGATGATAGCGTTCTTGTCTATGCCATGTTTCATCGACTCTATGGAAAAGCTCCTGTTCATCTCAAAGATTATTTAGAAGTACGCGGATTAGGAGTGATTCGCATTACACGGATGTTTGGGATGACTGCGCTGCGAGATTCTTCTCAAATTGATTATGTTATTGATTTAGTTCCTCTCGAGGAGAGCAAAAAATACAGTAGACTTCCTGATCAGACCGAGTGGAAAAGTTATTTGGGAGAAAGAGTACCTTCCATTCGTTTGCCAGTATCGGGAGGACGAAATATGGCCGATCTAATCGAAGTCGCGGTTACTGCACTACGTGCACAATCCAGTAGTGGCAACGCCACTGAAGAATTGATGGCTGAATTTGATAAACTTGCAGCAACAGGAGGAACAAAAGATGATTGATTTTTTTGCAAAATTGGATCCCGTATTAATTGAGCTTGGTAATTTTTCCATCAAGTGGTATGCGGTTTTTATTCTTGTTGGAGCCTTGCTCACTTATTATGTTTCACAACGCCTCATTAAAAAAGATGGATATCCCACGAGTGTATTGGAAAACACATTTTATATCGCATTTCCAGCAGGATTAGTGGGGGCACGAATCTGGTGGTATTTCTTCGAGGGTACCAACTCATTTGGCGCCGACTGGTATCGAATCTTCTTTGTTTGGGAAGGCGGATTGTCCATTTTAGGAGGCGTATTATTTGGCTTCCTTGCGGGTTATATATATTTTCAAAAGGCACATCCCGAAATTAAAAAATTATATGCAATGGATATTGTTATACCAAATATTTTAATCGCCCAAGCATTAGGACGTTGGGGTAATTTTTTCAATCAAGAAGTCTATGGTGCTTGCGTAACACGCGAATCACTATGGTTTTTACCAGATTTTATCACCAATCAAATGGCAGGTGGTGGGCTCATTGCCTGTCCAATTACGTTAGTAGCGCAACCACTATTCTTATATGAAATGCTCTTAAATGTATTTGCATTTATTATGATTACATTTGTGTTGCGTAAATTTTGGCGAGGACGTCGTCATGGAGATTTGGCAGCTTTATACTTTATTTGGTATGGGGTTGTAAGAACATTATTGGAACCCCTTCGTCACCCAGATTTCATTATGACAAAATGGGGAATCCCCACTTCTTTAGTTACCGCAATCTTATTTGCTCTAGGAGGATTGGCTTTGTTGCTTTATACCCATCGAGATCAGTGGTTGCGCCGATTTCAAAAACGATGAAGAGTCATGTACAAGCGATTCTATTCGATCTTGATGGCACATTGTTAAATACAGATTCTGTCATCTTTGCCAGCTTTCAACATGTTCTATCTCCATATTTCCCATCGAGAGAATGGACCAATGAGGAAAAACTCTCTTGGTTGGGGCCGTCCTTGCCGGTGACCTTTCGAAGATACCTTCCTGAAGAAGAAATTGAACAAGCGATAAAAAAATATCGTGCACATAATGCCATCCATCAAAAAGATTATGTTACAATTTTTCCTAATGTGAAAGAGACCTTGCAATCGTTGCGTGATGGTGGTTATTCGATAGGCCTTGTGACTTCAAAAACAGTGCCTGCTTCGATTATTGGGCTGGATTTATTTGAACTCACACATCTATTTGACTGCATGATTGGCTTTGATGAAGTCCAACAACACAAGCCAGACCCCGAGGGAATCTTATTAGCACTACAAACCTTACAAGTAATTCCAGAAAATGCGCTTATGGTTGGCGATAGTGTTTCAGATATTGTCGCTGCGCAGCGAGCTGGGGTTCGTTCCATTGGAGTTGGTTGGGCAACCAAGGGGGCTTCGTCTTTACAAAACGCTGGTGCAACCTACATGATTTACAGTATGGATCAGTTAATTACGCTTATCCAAACAATCAATACCTAATTATTTGAAAGGAGGCCATTTCATGACACAGTTTTCCATAAGTACCACCAATCCTGAAGTGGCACCACAATCATTTACGAGAGAAGTCAAGGAAGAAGTCGCAATGATGCTCGAACGTTCACCCGAAGAATCGAGGTCTTTCTTATCAGCATTTATCAAACTCAATGGGAATCTACTTGTTCGCGAAAATCGTCTGGGGCTTTCCATACGAACCGAAAACAAGAAAATCGCGAAATTACTCTTTCTAGAAATTAAAAAGAATTTCGGAGTGGACGCACGAATTATTGTTTCTGAAAAGAAACGGTTGAAACGACGCGGCGATAACACGGTAATTTTTTTAGAGATTCATCAACAAGTTCGATTGATACTAGAAGAGCTTGAAATCATGAGCAACACGATGGGTTCGCAAATCAATCCATCCTATACATTCTTAAAAGATCTTGAATTAGCAAGACATTATTTGGCTGGAGCGTTCTTAGCATCTGGGAGTGTTAATTCCCCTCAAACAAGCAATTATCACTTAGAAATTGGAACCACCGATGAAAAATACGCACAATATTTAGTACGTCAAATGAAACGTTTTTACCTTGATGCAAAGATTGTGAAGCGCCGAAATCAACATGTTGTTTACCTGAAACGAAGCGAACAAATCGCGGACTTTCTTCGAATATTGTCAGCGAGCAAAGCACTTATTCATTTTGAGAATATTCGAATTCAGCGAGATTCGATTAATAGTGTCGTCCGGGTGACCAATTGTGACATTGCGAATGAAATGCGAATTCAAGAAGTAGGAACTCGACAACAGGAATTACTTCTTGCACTCGAAGCTAGGATTGGTTTAAACCATCTTGATGACAACATGTATGCATTGGCACAAGTTCGTTTGGAACATCCCGATGCGTCCCTTTCTGAGTTATCCGACCATTACTATGAAAAGACCCATCAACGACTTACCAAGTCGGGCATTAACCATCGTATGCAAAAACTTATTACGCTAGCGAAACGATTGACGAATGAGGAGGAATACTATGGCAAAGACGGCGATTGATCAATGCGAGATGCATTTTGGACAGCGAGTGAAGGAATTGCGAAAGATTCGTAAAATGTCGCAGGAAGAATTAGGGTTTCAATCGGATTTACACCGCAATTATATTAGTGATATTGAATGTGGACGTCGTAACGTATCGTTGCGTGCCATTTATAAAATAGCGAGAGGACTGAACGTTAGTGTCAACGCCCTGTTTGTGGAATAATCCTGCAAATTTAAAACCTGTAATGCCCTCCGATGCCCCCTTATTGGATCGGTTTTTTCAGTTGGCCGGATACCGCGATTGTAATTATAATGTTGTTAATGTTTTTTTGTGGCAAAACATCGATCCTCTTTATTTTTTAGTTGATTCTTCGGGACGCTACTTACTATTGTTCATCATGACAGAACACGAATTCTACGCCTTCGCACCTTTATGTACCCCAGAGTATTTAAAGGAGGCTTTACAAGAACTTGATCGGGTGTTTCAACTGAATCAAATGCCATTTATCATTCCATGGTGTCCAGCGAATGTTCAAACTGAGCTAGAAGAACTTTTTCCCAAACGTTTTTCATTTGAAATCAATCCCAATGAAACAGAATACATCTATCAAGCAGAGAAGCTTCGGACCTACTCGGGAAAACAAATGCAGAAGAAGCGCAACCATGTTAATTTCTTCTTAAAAACCTATGAAGGACGATTTGAATTTCGAGAAATGAACCATCGGATGCCGAGATTGTCTTGAACTCGTTGAGCGATGGATGATGAACCGAGAACCTAGTCGGGCACTTGAGGCAGAACATAAAGGGATTTTAGACTTATTTGCCCTCAATCAATTTATGGAATTTCGAATTGGTGGCGTTTTTGTAGATGGAGTTCTTGAAGGTTTTTCGATTTGCTCATGGCTTATTTCCCACCAAGTTGTACAAGTACATGTGGAAAAAGCAAATGCTGATATTCGTGGCCTCTACCCCTATCTTGTGATGAAAATGCAAGCGGAGTTTTATCCTACAGCTTCTTTAGTCAATCGAGAAGATGATGTTGGAGTAGAGGCATTACGCCGATCGAAACAATCGTATCATCCCGATGAGTATTGGGAAAAAGCATATTGTAAAGAACAATTGGATGCGGTGATTCGTCCTTGTGATGCTGCCAGCAAAGCGTAAGAAGGAGTTGGCATCAATGTCCCCCTTTTCCATCGTAAAAATGTCGCAAAATGATGCCGAAGAAATTGCATTTCATTGGCATTATCCGGCTCCTTATTCTTTTTATGATCTCGAATCAGATCCTGAAGATCTGAATGATTTTATCCATCCGTTGTCGCGTGGAGAGCACACCTACTCCGTCTATAAAAATGGTGAATTATATGCTTATTTTGATGTTCAAATCGTGGACCAATTACGCATCGAGTTAGGTCTTGGCATGGCTCCCCAACATACAGGGAAAGGAGAAGGTAAAAACTTCCTTACACAGATTTTAGAATACCTTTCTCACCATTATTCCTATGAGTTCATCACTTTGGCGGTTGCGGCATTTAATCAACGGGCGATAAGCGTGTATCAGCGCGTGGGATTTCAACCACATGAATTCTATATCCAACAAACGAATGGTGGGGAATATCATTTTCTTCGCATGATTTGGGTGAAAAAATAGTACGTTTCCACGTTGAATCATTTCTTGAGGTCCCTAAGGACCTTTTTTGTTTCAAATCTAGAAATCAAGCGAAAATACAACGAGCAAACCTTGCGAAACAATAGGTACAAACGTATAATAGATATAGTCTAGAAAATAAACAGAGGAGGATTTGCTATGACAGTCAAGATCGGGATTAATGGATTTGGACGAATTGGACGTCTTGCTTTTCGCCGGATTGCCGAGGTGGAAGGATTGGAAGTTGTTGCCATCAACAATATTTCCACCATGGAAAACGCTGCCTACCTATTGAAGTATGATACCGCACATCGCCCATGGCGTGGACACGATATCAAAGTAGATGGAACGACCATGTGGGTTGATGGGAAACCCGTTTATTTTGTAGGAGAAAAAGATCCATCTAAAATCAAATGGGCCGATTATGGAGTTGATCTTGTTCTTGAATGTACTGGAATTTTTAAAGATATGGACACTGCTTCTCTTCATTTAAAAAATGGTGGAGTCAAAGGCGTGGTTATTTCTGCTCCTGCTGGAAAAGGGGTCCCAACCTTTGTTTATGGGGTCAATCATGATAAATTGCGTGCAGATATGACTATTATTTCCGCTTCTTCTTGCACCACCAATTGTCTTGCTCCAATTTCTAAGGTGTTAAATGATAATTATGGCATTGAAGGTGGATTTATGACCACCGTTCATGCGTATACCAATGACCAAACCACCCTAGATTTAGTCAAAGAATCGGATTTCCGTCGTGGACGTGCGGCAGCAGCTAATATTGTCCCTTCTTCTACGGGAGCTGCTAAGTCTATTGATTTGGTCATTCCTGAATTAAAAGGTCGCTTGAATGGTGGAGCATTTCGCGTTCCAGTCATCGATGGATCATTAGTTGATTTAACGGTTGGTTTAAAAACCAAAGG
>JBAYCP010000021.1:0-10146 GCA_041668665.1 Bacilli bacterium
AATGATGTTTGCAATGTTACTAGCATGGCAAATAGTGCTATTGTCCATTCGGGCTATGACCCCAAACCAGGAACTTTGAAAGCTAAATTCAATGTTCTAGGCAATCCGATGTTTGATCAGATCTGTCAAGATTTAGATGTAGAGTTTTCGCGCCCCGGCTCGCTTACTGTCGCAACAACGATGGAAGAAATTGAGGTATTGAAAACATTGGAAGAGAATGCCAAACAAAATGGTGTTGTCGTCCAATTATTAAATGCCGAAGAAGTTCGAGCGAAGGAACCTTTTTTAAGTGATCAAGTTATTGGTGCGCTTTTTGCCCCAACTTGTGGCATTGTTAATCCCTTTGAGCTTACAATCGGCTACATGGAGAACGCCATCGAAAATGGCGCAGAACTTTTTCTTAATGAACCTGTCGTAAAGATTGAAAAACATAATCAAGAATTTGAGATTACTACCTCAAATGGTACGATTTTTCATGCAAATATTGTTGTGAACGCTGCTGGTTTACAAAGTGATACTATCTCAAAACTTGCTGGAGGAATCTCCTTTGATATCTTTCCAAGAAAAGGGATGTACTATGTATTGGATCATTTTAAAATGCCCTTCGTTAAACACACCATTTTTCCAGTGCCTTCCTCTTCGGGAAAAGGCGTTCTTGTCACTCCAACAACTCATGGGAATTATTTGGTTGGGCCTACTAGCGATTACGTTCAAGAAACGGATGATTTTGCCACTGACCGACTGAGTTTGGATTACATAAAAATGATGGCACTGAAGATGGTGCCTAATATTCCTTTCCAGCATACCATTCGCTCTTTTGCTGGGCTACGCGCCATTGCTAGCGGAAATGATTTTATTCTTGGAGAAGATGCTTGTCAGCCCGGACTCTTTCAAGTAGCAGGAATACAATCTCCAGGATTAGCTGCTTCACCAGCTATTGCTCGTTACATCCAATCATTAATTTGCGATAAAATTAAGCCCTCAATCAATAAAAAATTTCAACCTAAACGGCGCCCTCTCTATCGCTTAAAAAGCAAAACCATTGAGGAAAAATCTGCGCTGATTGCTACTAACCCCTCTTTTGGGCGTATCATATGTCGATGTGAACACATTAGTGAAGGTGAAATTGTTGACGCCATTCACCGTTCCTGTGGAGCGAGGTCTGTCAAAGGAGTTAAGAAAAGAGTTCGACCGGGATTTGGAAAATGTCAGGGTGGATTCTGTGAACCTTTAGTTGTTAAGCTACTCGCAAGAGAGTTGGGAATATCCCCGATTGAAGTTCCTTATGATCGCAATCAAGCAACTATATTGCAAAAGGAGACCAAACACATTGAGGGGGGGCGTCTCACCGATGAAAAACTATGATCTAGTGATTATCGGAGGGGGAAGCGCAGGACTTGCTGCTGCCATCAGTGCCTATGATGAAGGGATCCGTTCCATTTTATTGCTAGAAAAAGAAGAAGAACTTGGTGGCATCTTACTCCAGTGCATCCATAGTGGATTTGGATTACATGAATTTAAAGAACAATTAAGCGGCCCTGAGTATGCAGAGCGTTTTGTGCGCGAATTTGAGAAGCGTTCCATCGAATATCGTGTGCGTTCCGTCGTACTTTCGTTGGATCCCAACAAAACCGTTCATTATGCCAATGCAGAAGAAGGGTATCAAATGGTTCAAGCCAAAGCCATCATTCTTGCAACAGGATGTATTGAACGAACAAGAGGAAATATTCTTTTGCCCGGTGATCGCCCTAGTGGTGTTATGACTGCAGGAGTTGCTCAACGTTATTTAAATATAGAAGGTTATATGGTGGGCAAGCGTGTATTTATCCTTGGCTCTGGAGATATTGGGCTGATTATGGCGCGTCGAATGGTATTGGAAGGCGCAGAAGTACTTGGAGTGGCGGAACTAATGCCTTATTCCAATGGATTATCACGAAACATTGCCCAATGTTTGGAAGACTTTAATATTCCTTTGTATTTAAGCCATACCGTAACCAATGTCATTGGAAAAGATCGCTTGGAACAAATTGTTCTTTCGGAAGTGGATGAGCAGTTTCAACCTATTCTAGGAACCGAAAAAACCTTTGAAGTGGATACCCTATTATTATCAGTGGGATTAATACCTGCTAATGACCTGTTAGAAAATATCCATGTTCCTACTAACCCGAAAACACGAGGGGCGATTGTCAATGAAAGCATGGAAACTGCAGTGGCGGGGATTTTCTCTTGTGGGAATGTTCTACATGTTCATGACCTCGTTGATTTTGTCACCAAAGAGGGGCGGAAGGCTGGAAAAGCAGCGGCTTCTTATTTGTTGAATAAGTTCTCTCATAATGAAAGCCCAATTACTGTGAAACCTGGTCAAGGGCTATCTTACATCATCCCCAATGAAATCAATCTTACAAGAATTCCTGACGATGGAGCAGTCACTTTCAATTTTCGCGTACGTGCACCAATGCAGAATCAACGCTTAGTAGCATCTTTAAATGGACAAATCATTGCAAAGTCCGTCCGTTTATTTCTGCTTCCAGCTGAGATGGAGAGTATCGAGATACCCAAAAAAGCTTTTCATAGCTTTGAAGGAGAATTATCGTTGGATTTAATCTCTTTAGGAGGGTCGACCAAATGAAGGAAATGATTTGCATTATTTGTCCAAGGGGTTGTCGATTAAAAGTTGCTGAAGATGGAACCATAACTGGTAATCAATGTTTAAGAGGGATACGTTATGCTCAAGACGAGTTGACTCATCCGATGCGCAATTTAACCACTACGGTACGTCTCAAGAGTGCACGTTTGCGTCGATTACCGGTCTCGACAAGCCAAGATATTCCAAAAGAAAAAATGTTTGAAGTTATGCGACTTCTCGATGAGGTTGAGGTTCAGGCACCCGTTGTGTTGCGGCAAGTCATTGTAGCAAATATCCTTGATTTAGGCGTAGATATCATTGCGACAAGAAGTGTAAGCGAGTAAAATGATAGCGTAAGGGAGGAAACAAAATGAAAATTTTTATTGATACTGCCAATCTTAATCATATCCGTGAAGTGAGCCGCTGGGGGATTATTGATGGCGTGACAACCAATCCTTCATTGATTGCCAAAGAAGGTTTGAAGCTGGATGACGCTATCCGTGAAATCGTAAACATGATTGATGGCCCTATTTCTGCCGAAGTTCGGGAATCAAGTGCGGAAGAGATGTTTGAAGAAGCTTTTCGCTATGCTGCTATTCATCCGAACATTGTCATTAAAGTGCCAATGACTCTCGAGGGCATTCGCCTGACCAAGATGCTTGCGGGTCGTGGAATTAAGACCAATGTAACTTTAGTCTTTTCTGTTCCTCAAGCTTTAGCGGCTGCAAAGGCCGGTGCAACGTATGTATCTCCTTTTATGGGGCGTTTGGATGATGCTAATCAATCCAATACAGCGGGCTACGAATTGCTGGAAGAAATTGCAGCTGCTTTTGATAATTATGGTTATGAAACACAAATCATTGCTGCTTCCATTCGTCATGTCGATCATGTGCGCCAAGCAGCATTAGCAGGAAGTGATGTTGCAACCATCCCTTATCAAGTATTAGTGGACATGTTGAAACATCCTTTAACCGAAAAAGGATTACAAATTTTTGCAGACGCTGCCAAAAAATAAGAACTTCTGATTTCTTATAGCCGCCCTTATCATAGCCTACGGAAGGCAAAGAAAGGAGCGGCTATTTTCTATTTGATTGCCACAAGTGATAGCGTGTAGTTTTTTCGTGGAAGATATTGAGGTAGATTGGTTGATGATATTGCTCGTACATGACCATCGCCCAGTTTGCCCATAAGAGATCTTGAAAATGTATCCAATTCATCAAGTGTTCGAGTTCTTCCGCTAGTGGAACTCGAATGAGATATATAGCAAGAAACTCTTGGATCTTTGCTCCATCGACAAGATTATTCTCGCTTAAAAAAGAAGCTACATCGAAGAACGGATCGTTGGAACCTGCGTATTCATAATCAATTAGATAAGCTCGATCGGAAGCGAAAAGAAGGTTTCCTGAAACAACATCATTATGACACAATATTTTTGGTGACAATTCCCACCTTCTTTGTAAAGCATTTTCCCATTCGGCATTGCATAAACCTGGAATTGGAATCTTGATGGTTTGTCGATATTGACGCAAGCGTTCAAACGGGTTGAAAGAAGGATATCCTTCGATTGCTGCATTGTGAAGTCGACGTAGCAGAAACGCAACGGAATTCATTTTTTCGGATAAAGAGAGTTTACATTCAGAGAAATGGTGAGCATTTTCGATGTATCGAGTTATTTTTATGCCAAGCGTGGAATCAAAATAATGACATTCAACATCGAGATTGAGGGATCGAATTCGTTCAATCACCTGTGATTCCAGCAATCGATCAAAGAAATGCTCAGTTTGGGCTCGTGGGGTGCGAACTACAAAACGCTCGCCATTATCGAGCGTGATAAGGGTGTTGTCGTTGGAAAGACCGGATTCGAGAGGCTGATGATGTAAGACTGACTTCTTAAAAACTTGTTGAACAAGGACAGAGAGATCCATGATGATATTCCTCGCTTCTTAATCATATGATACAATAATTAAAAGGGAGGTAAAAGAGATGCGAATTCTTTTTTTAGCAATTAATGCGAAATACATTCATCCCAATCCTGCTGTTCGCATTCTTACCGCCCTCACAAACACAAAGATTGATGCAGAGTTTTATGAGTTCACCATTCACGATTCTTTCGATAAGATGCTTCATCTTATTCAAGAAAAACAACCGGATATTATTGGGGCATCTTGTTATATATGGAATATAAAAATTATGATGGAATTAATGAAGAGATATCGAGAATTTCATCCTACAGTGGAGTGGCTTGCTGGTGGACCTGAAGTAGGATATGATCCTTCTCATTTTTTGCGTGATGAAGGATTTGATTATGTAATTGGCGGTGATGGGGAATGTTCCATTTTGGAATTTATTTCCTATAAAAAGGGCGAGCAATCTAGTCTTCCTAAAGGTGTAGCAACGCGAGAAAAACCTTGGCTGATTCCTCAATATGTTTCATCCATGAAAGAGGTCCCAGATATAACTACCTTGTACAAAAAGGAAGAAATACAGAATCAACTTATGTATGTTGAAACATCGCGAGGCTGTCCCTTTCATTGTGCCTATTGTTTGTCTTCAATTGGACCTCATTCCATCGTGTTCCAATCGCTGGAAACGCTCTTTCATCAACTGGATATTTTGATAACTAAAGGAGCGAAAACGATTAAGTTTTTAGACCGTACCTTTAATATTGATGAATCAAGGTTTATAAACATTCTTAAGCATATTGATCGTTATCGTGAGACTCAGTTTCATTTTGAAATTGCAGGGGATTTGTTGCGAAGTGAGAGTATGGACTGGCTATGTCATCACGCTTATCCGAATCAAATACGTTTGGAAATTGGTGTCCAGTCCAACCATGAAGATGTCAATGAGTCGGTTGGCCGTTATGGAAATTTAGAGACCCTCCGTTCAAACATTCAAACGATCAATGAAGCAGGGCGCGTTCTCGTACATACGGACCTTATTGCAGGCCTTCCCTTTGAAACCATTGAGCGTTTTGAACAGTCCTTTAATGATGTATTCTTATTGGGGTCTGCTGAACTGCAGTTGGGTTTCTTAAAGCTGCTGCGTGGAACGAATCTTAGAAGCAATGCAGCTTCTTTTGGATATCGATATATGGAAAACGAACCGCCTTATGAGATTGAATCATCATTATGGATGAGTGATAGTGACCTAAATACAATAAAATTGTGTGAGCGCGGACTTGAAGCCTATTGGAATCGCCCGCGTGCTCGTTATTCAGTTCGTCGTCTCCTTCTTGATGGGAAAGTATCGCCATTTGAAATGTTTGTCAATCTAGGTAAAAAGATTCAAATGATGGCCCCGAAGCGCGATGATGAGTTCTACGAGATCCTTTATCAGTATTACCAAGAGGATAGCCTACGAATAATGGTAATTCAGGAATACCTGCTGCGTAATTCTATTCGTCCCAAACGGTTTTGGCCAGAAATAGCAGGGGGACGACATGACTTCGAACGTATTCTTCGCGAACACAAACTCTTTACTGACAAAGAACTCCACAATGCTTACCTTATTCCATTAATAGAAATCCAAGATGGAGGATTTGTCGTAACCTATGACCAAGGACACCCAATGCTATGGCGAATACAATCCTATCAACGAGTCAAATGCACGACTCCGTTCTTGTGAGCGACAGCGAAAACAAGTATACTTATTAAGTAATCATAGAGGAGTTGATTGAAGATGAAACACAATATTGGCCATGGAGATCACGGTCAAAGTTCTTCTCCTTTTGGGAGTTTGGGGAAGAATGATATTTATTTTGAATTACTTGGAGGGTTGGATGAATTATCGGCTCACATCGGTTTTTTGACTACCAACCTCGATAATCTTCCTACCCAAAAGGTTCAATTAAGCGAGATACTAAAAGATATTCGTTCCATTTCTTCCGATTTGGCTTTGGCAACACCTCACACCAACTTTGATATTCGTCGTCTAAAACTTTTAGAAAACTGGCTAGATGCTATGGAAAAGGAATTACCACCTATAAAATCTTTTCTCTTACCATTAGGACATCGTTCCAGTAGTTATGCCCATCTTGTTCGAACGGTTACTCGTCGCGTAGAAAGGACATACTTTCGAACCATTGAAGTCCATCATGTAGATGGAGATGGAGCAATTTATCTCAATCGTCTTTCAGACTATTTTTTTGCACTTGCACGTTACATCAATCATTACTATGGGAGTGAGGATATTGTTGGATGATACGGATTCGAATTGCCACTAAGAATATTGGCAAGTTAAAGGAATTTTCAACATTTTTTCAAGACAGTCCTATTGAACTAGTAGCAATCCATGAACTTCACGATGACTATGTTATCGAAGATGGTGTCGATTTTCGTGCAAACGCCGTGAAAAAAGCAGAGGCTGTGTCGAGGCTTCTTGGAGAACCTGCTTTAGCAGATGATTCAGGATTATGCATTCGTGCCTTGCATAATTATCCAGGGGTCTATTCAGCTCGATTTGCAGGACATAAGACCGATTATTCTATTAAGAATGACTTAATCATGAAAACGATGAAATATAAAGCCGATCGTCGTGCAGCTTATGTGTGCGCGCTTGCATTTGCACGTCCTGGCCAGCCCACTATTGTATTTGAAAGCGAATGGGAAGGTATTATTTCAGAAACTCCGCTTGGATCCAATGGTTTTGGTTATGATCCTATTTTCTATATACCAGCAGAAAAAATGAGTGCAGCAGAGTTGTCGCTTGAGCGCAAAAGCAAGATTTCTCATCGGGCTCAGGCTGCCCAATCATTTCTACAATGGTTTCAGGAGCAAGCGTTATGATTCATGTGATTTTATATCAACCAGAGATTCCTCAAAATACTGGGAATATCATGCGTACTTGTGCGGCAACAGGTGCCATTCTTCATATTATCGGGCCTTTGCCATTTGTTATTAATGATCGAAGTCTCCTGCGCGCAGGGATGGATTATTTGTCATCTTTGGAATGGTATTATTATGATTCCTTGGATGCATTTTTTGCAAGGAACCCACAAGTTAGTGAAGGTTTATATTGCGCGACAAGATATGGAAAAATCCCGCATTCTTCGATGAATTTCCATGATGTAAGTCGTGATTATTATGTGGTATTTGGTCGTGAGAGCACAGGGCTTCCTCCTCAACTACTTCAGATGCATTTCAATACATCCTTTCGTATTCCAATGAAAGCCCATGCTCGAAGTTTGAATCTTTCAAACACGGTAGCAATTGTTGTCTATGAAATGCTTCGCCAAATGAATTATTACGGTCTCTCAACTCTAGAACATCTAAAAAGTGAGAACCCCTTTGACCAATAAAAAAAGCTGCAATTATTGCAGCTTTTATTTTATTGTTATGCTCCGAGCCAATCCACTAATTCTGTATAGGAGAGTGCACCAACTTCAACATCGCTGACATAGTAGTTGGATCCTTTAATTAATGTCGGTGTTCCTGGAGAATACACTCCAAGCCCAGTATTATAGATGGATGTTTCACCTAAACGGACCAGTGCACTATCTACGGCTTGGAAGAACCGTTCGAATGCAGCATCGGTTAAGGTAGAGTCATTGTAATCACCTTGCGTGTTTTTTCCAATATCAATTTGGTAAATAGTGATATCAGGATGAGCATCGAGGTAGCGATTGACTACAGGATAGAAAGATATACAAGCGGAACATGAAGGGGAGGTAATTAGAATTATTACTTCATCTTCACCATCGAGATAATCTTCTGCTTGCTCGAAAGATATCTTATTGCATTCGGTGCATTTTGCTTCTGGAGTGAACCATCCTTGTATTGTCGAAAACACAGATGGAACTAATTGTAATCCAAAAACTAATACAAACACCATTAAAACCAACAATAAAGGTTGCACCCAATAGTTTTGTGAAACGAACTTCTTAATTGCTTCAAAGAATGACTTCATCCTTGCGACCTCCTAAAAATAATAGCGTTATAATAATATCACTTAATCTATAAAAATACAATCGTTTCCGCTATAATTGTTCTTGAGGTGAGAACATGGAAGTTTCGCAGGAGAGTCAGCATGAATTTTCTTTTCTATGTATGATTTTTGTGTACCTCACTTTACTATACCTTGGACTAAGTTTATTAATCACGAGTCAAGTGATGGAAAGCGCAATTAACCAGCAAGCCCTTTCACCATTAATTATGGCGTATCCTCGGTTGCCTTTCTCTCGGATTGCCGCATCTTTGATGGAGGTTCAGTACTTTGATTCCATTGGATTACAAGCAATACTTGGAACAATTGTTTTGTTTTTTAATGGCTTTTCAATCGAATTAATTCTTGTAATCGTATCCATATGGTTGCTTGCTTATGCAGATTATCGCACCCCATCGTTAACAAGATGGATGCGAATGAACTTCATATTCATTTTCGCCCTTTTGTTCATATTTGCCACATTGTTTGCAGGAACTGGCTATGTTGCCTATCAAGCATTTTATCGAATTGTAGGGAGTGTCTACGAATGGCTCGCCATTCTTTCAAAATACTACCATTTAATTGGAGTTGTTATTGTTACACTTATTATGATTTTTGCCTCAATATCCATCTATATTTTCCATCAACGCCCAAAGAATCATATGACGAGAAATCAAAAACTTGTCGACAGTAGAGAAGTATGATATAATAACAATCACTTATTCAAGAGGTGGTATTCGTGAGTGTCGATCCCGACGAGTGGTCTTTGATTCAATCGACTTTATTGAGTCTCAGTGGTGAGATTCTTATTTATTTATTGATCTTTTTAATTTTATTATTCCTTTCTGCCTGTTTCTCAGCAATTGAAACAGCTTTTTCGTCTTTAAATATTATTCGGGTGCGTCAGCAATCACGTGGAAACCGAAAAAATGCGAAAGCAGCAAAAAAGGTTTTAAAGATTCACAAAAACTTTTCGAGGTTTCTAAGTACAGTTCTAGTTGCAAACAATCTTGTTAATATTGGTGCCTCTTCCCTAGTCACTTATGTGTTATCGGTTTCGTTTCAACTTGCCGAAACTGGTGTGCTTATTGCCACTTTAGGAGTTTCTTTAATGGTGATTACCTTTGGTGAGATTATTCCGAAAAATTTTGCGGCTCTCTATCCGGAAAAGATTGCTTATTGGGTAGCTGGACCCGTTCTATTATTAACTAAAATCATGCATCCTATAACATTTGGCTTTCAGAAGATGAACCAAAAAATAGTGGAACGAGCGGAGGATGAAGAGGATCGAGTGACGGCTACGGAAGAAGAGTTAATCGAAATTGTTGAGACGATCGAAAGAGAAGGTGTCTTGGAGCAAATTGAAAGCGAAATCATCCAAAGCGCCATCGATTTTGATGACAAGACAGTTCGGGTTGCAATGATAGAAAAAGATAAGGTTGTTTATGTTCGTGAAAACATTAGTTTCTTGGATTTATTGCAAGCCGTTCGATCCAGCCCTTATTCACGAATTCCTGTGCTCGCTCAAAACGAAGATAAGGTTGTTGGCATTATTCGCCAAAGGGATCTTTTTGACCGCGTTGTTGCTTATAATGGGG
>JBAYCP010000022.1:0-9980 GCA_041668665.1 Bacilli bacterium
GACTGGATTTGTTTTGCTCTGCCGTCACATATCCGCGGCCATTACGAGCATACAAAGTGGCATTAAATTCGCCGCCTTGTGCAACCGTAGCGATGTGAAGATTTTTGCTCACAATTTCAACATCACTTGGACATTGAATATCCGCACCAGTAATTTCTTTGGGGCCTTTCACATGAATTTCTAACTTCTTGGAAATGCCATCGTCATCATCAATTTTTAAAACGAGCCCTTTTAAATTTAGGACAATTCCCGTAACGTCTTCTTCGACCCCTTCAAGGGAAGAAAATTCATGACGAGCATTTTCGATTTCTAGTTGATAGATCGATGCGCCAGGCAACGAAGAGAGAAGAACACGACGAAGTGCATTACCTAGAGTCGTTCCGAACCCACGTTCAAGGGGTTCAATAATGAATTTCCCATAATTCGCAACATCGCTTAATTCAACGATCTTATAATTCGGTTTATTAAATTTCTTCATATTCCCTGTTTGCCTCCTTTTTTTGATGGAACATCAATTCGTTACGCTTAACCGCGTGGACGTTTTGGAGGACGGCACCCATTGTGTGGGATAGGGGTCGCATCGACGATAGCAGTGATTTCGAGACCAGCAGCTTGCAATGAGCGCACAGCTGCTTCACGGCCAGGGCCTGGGCCTTTCACGTTTACATCGACGGATTTCATACCGTAATCCATAACTGCTTTTGCGGCAGCTTCGGCAGCCATTTGAGCAGCAAATGGAGTTGATTTTTTCGATCCTTTAAAACCAAGCCCACCAGCGCTTGCCCATGATAAAGCATTCCCTGCTTCATCTGTAATCGTAATAATTGTGTTGTTAAAAGAAGAACGAATGTGGGCGATCCCCTTGACAACAGTTTTCTTGGCGCGACGCTTACGAGTTGTAGCAGCGCTTTTCTTTGCTTGTGCCATAATTCATTTCCTCCTTTTCTAACCTTTAGATGCCATTTTTTTATTGGCGATGGTGCGAGCGGGCCCTTTACGGGTGCGAGCATTGGTCCGAGTCCGTTGGCCACGAACAGGAAGACCGCGACGGTGGCGCAAACCACGGTAACTGCCAATTTCAATTAGTCGCTTGATATTTAGCGATACTTCACGACGCAAATCCCCTTCAACCCGAAATTTTGAAACTTCGGTACGAATTTTAGTTAATTCTTCTTCAGTGAGATCTTTTACGCGCTTTTCTTCGCTAATTTCGGCGGCTTGTAAAATTTGTTGAGATCTTGTTTTTCCAATCCCATAGATATAAGTGAGCGAAATGACAACCCGTTTTTCATTGGGGATGTCGACGCCTGCAATACGTGCCATTAATGAGTTCCTCCTTATTAGCCTTGTCTTTGCTTGTGCTTAGGATTTTCGCAAATGACCATGACGCGGCCCTTACGGCGAATAATCCGGCATTTATCGCAAATCGGTTTGACGGAAGGTCTTACTTTCATAGTTGTTACCTCCTAAAAATGTTATTTGTAACGAAAAGTTATGCGCCCACGTGTTAAATCATACGGCGATATTTCTATAGTGACTCGGTCCCCCGGTAAAATGCGAATGAAATTCATACGGATTTTGCCAGAAACGTGAGCAAGAATCACGACGCCGTTTTGGAGTCGAACATTGAACATTGCGTTCGGTAATGCATCGACTACAACTGCTTCGACTTCAATAACGTCTTGTTTTGCCATTCCATAACCTCCTTTAGAGTGTTGTGAGAATCTCATATCCAGTAGGAGTAATCACAATGGTATGCTCGAAGTGTGCCGCCAAACTTTCATCTTTGGTTTTAACGGTCCACCCATCAATCAATGTCACAGTATCGCGGTGGCCATAATGAACCATTGGTTCAACAGCAATAACCAATCCTGGTTTTAGAATTGGGCCGCGACCTGCAAGACCAACATTAGGAACAATTGGCTCTTCGTGTAACTGTCTACCTACCCCATGTCCTGTATAATCAATTGGGATGGAGAATCCTTGTGATTCAACATAGTTCTGAATCGCATGCGAGATGTCGGTAAGACGTTGACCTGGATTTGCTTGGGAAAGCCCTTGATAAAGCGATTGCTCCGTAACATCCATGAGTCGCTGAGCTTCGCTTGAGATGGTTCCGACAGCATAACTCCATGCAGAGTCTCCATGATAACCTTGATAACATGCGCCGATGTCAATGGAGATAATATCGCCATCACGAAGCGGAGTATCATCAGGGATTCCATGGACCAAAACTTGATTAATCGAGGTGCAAATACTAGCAGGAAACCCGCCATACCCTTTGAATGAGGGCGTTGCTCCATAATGCCGAATCGTTCGCTCGGCGATTTCATCAAGTTGTTTGGTTGTGATGCCTACCCGAATGTGCTGTTTAAGCTCACGGTGGGTCAGGGCGACGATTCGCCCCGCCTGCCGTAGTAACTCAATTTCATCAGCATTTCTTAAGATAATCATTACAATTTCCTCAAAAGATTGTCGATTTCTTCAAACACGACATGCATGTCGCGAATGGCATCGATATTGGCTAGTTTGTTTTGTTGCTGATAGTGTTGAATGAGAGGGGATGTTTGCCTTAGATAGGCATCAATTCTCGTTTTCATTACATCGGGATTATCGTCCTTGCGCTGATACAACTCGCCACCACATTTGTCACAAATGCCAGCCACCCTCGGGGGATGATTAGTTTCATGAAACGTAGTGCCACATTGTTTACAAATCCGGCGTCCAGCGATGCGAAACAGCAATTGACTTTCATTTAGAACCAAATTTAGCACAAGATCGATGGTCAGATTAATATCTCTGAGAATGTCTTCAAGCGCCTCAGCTTGTGCTAGTGTGCGTGGAAAGCCATCCAAGAGAAATCCTTTTTGACAATCGGATTTACTTAATCGCTCTTTCACGACCGCAATGGTGACATCATCAGGAACCAACAAACCTTGGTCCATATAATGCTTAGCAGCAAGTCCCGCTTCTGTTTCATCCCGCACTGCCGACCGGAACATATCGCCCGTCGAAATATGTGGAATGCCATACTTTTCAGAGATGAGTGACGACTGAGTCCCCTTTCCAGATCCTGGTGGACCGAGAAAAATCAAATGCATACAAGATGCCCCCCTTTATCCAATAAAACCTTGATATTCTTTGTTCGCAAGTCGACCGTCAATTTCTTTGGCGGTTTCCATAATGACACCAACCACAATAATAAGCCCCGTTCCACCAAATGCAATGGCACTTGGGAGCGAGAATACGATAGTCAATACCATCGGTAAGGCCGCGATGAAGGTAAGAAACAAGGCTCCAATTGTCGTCAAGCGATAAATCACTCGACGAAGATGGACTTCCGTTTCCTTTCCAGGACGAATCCCTGGAATATAGGCACCAGATTTTGCAAAATTCTCACTAATTTTCTGCGGATCCAATTGCAATCCAGTATAAAAGAAGGTGAAGACCAAAATCAAGACAATATAGATCATAAGTCCCCATGGGACACCTTGATATGTCTGAGAGATCGACAAAATCCGATACAATGGATTACTTTGAGGAACCTGCAAAAAACTCATAATAATTGGGGGTGCTGTGAGAATAGAAGAAGCAAAGATGACTGGTATAACCCCTGCAGAATTTAACTTAATCGGAAGAAACGCAATGTCTTTAGTGCGAGCTTGAAAGTTTGTAGAAGCATATTGAATGGGCACCTTACGGACTGCTCGTTCCATGAAAACTACAAACACCATCAATCCCAAATAAGCAAGCAAATACACTGAGAAACTAATAATACCATTGAAGACCGCAGCTGAATTTGATGCATCCAAACCGACAAAATTGCCAAATGCTTGTGAAATCTGATAAGGCATTTCTGCAATAATTCCTGCAAAGATAATCATTGAAATACCATTTCCAACACCTTTTGCAGTAATCTGATCGGCCATCCACATCAACAAGAAGGTTCCGGCAACTGTGATTAAAATCAAATATAGATAGTCCCATAGGCCAAAGCGTCCACCACCGATTGGAGAAAGGCCATAATTGACCTCCATGGTGACGATGACACCATAAGCTTGAACCGCCGCAAGCAAGAGTGCTAATGCACGCGTGGCATTATCAAGTTTCTTACGACCTGCTGCTCCTTGCTTGGCGAGTTCTTCAAGTTTAGGTAAGACACCCATCGACAGCAAGTTGATTACAATGGAGGCAGTGATATAGGGAGACACCCCCATAGCAAAGACAGAAAAATACTTCAATGCTCCGCCACCAAGAATATTCATAAGGCCAAAAATATCTCCTGAATTCTGAATGTCGACATTTGTGACATCTACACGAGGTACCGTGATGGTCGATCCCAATTTAAAGATAAAGAGAACCACCAGCGTAAAAACGACGCGGTTCATCACTTCTTTATTTTTGAGAATCGAGGAGATTTTTTTCAGCATTTTAGATTACCTCGCATTTTCCTCCAGCAGCTTCGATGGCTTGCTGGGCGCCTTTGGAAAATTGATGGGCAGTCACTTCTAACTTCTTCGTAAGTTGACCCGATCCTAGGATTTTAACACCGTCACATTCCTTTTTCACAAGGCCAACTTCTTTCAAAAGTGTTGGAGTAACGTGAGTCCCTGCATCAAACACGTTTAAACGATCAATGTTAATGATCGCATAAACAGTCTTGTTGTCATTCGTGAACCCACGCTTCGAAATCCGACGATAAATGGGGTTTTGTCCCCCTTCAAAGCCAAGACGAACTCCACCACCCGAACGAGCGTTTTGTCCTTTATGACCTTTTCCAGAAGTTTTACCGCTACCAGAGCCGATTCCACGACCAACGCGATGCCGTTCCGTTTTTGCGCCTTCGACATATTTAAGCGTATGCAATTTCATATGTTACACCTCCTAATTTGGTAAGGTCGATTACGACCGAATTTCCTTGACAGATTTCCCACGTAACGCAGCAATTTTGCCAATCGTCTTCAATTGTGAAATCCCATCAACGGTTGCTCTTACCATGTTAATGGAAGTGCGGGATCCATAGACTTTCGAGTAGATGTTCTTAATGCCAGCCAGTTCCAATACGGCACGAACTGGTCCACCAGCAACAAGTCCAGTCCCCTCTGGAGCCGGCTTTAAGAAAATATTGCATGCTCCATACTTTGCTGTAATAGCATGGGGAATGGTATCCCCCTTGACAACTGGAACCTTATAAAGATTCTTTTTTGCCGAATCAAGTGCTTTACGAATTGCATCAGGTACTTCATTCGCTTTGCCAGTTCCATAACCAACAGTGCCTTTGCCGTCACCGATAGCAACAAGTACACTAAAGCGTAACCGACGTCCACCTTTTACGGTTTTCGAAACGCGATTAATTGAAATGACTTGTTCTTGATATTGCTTTTCCCGATCGCGCCGTGGCCCACGTCCACCACTACGCCGTGAATCCCGTTGAGGGCGCGGCGCGCGTGGTTCGGAGGGGGTTGGTTTGCTGACAGGCGAAGCGACAACGTTTGTTTCGTTAGTTTCCATTGCTTCTACCTCCTAAAATTCCAGACCGCCGGCTCTTGCCGCGTCCGCTAGTGCCTTAATACGGCCATGATACTGATATCCACCGCGATCAAAGACAACTTTTTTAATGTTTTTTGCCAATGCAACGTTCGCTAGTTCAGTACCAACTTTGGTTGCGGCCTCGACGTTACTGCCGCTAGGCATTTTTAAGCTAACAGAAGAAACACTTGCAAGAGTCACTCCATTAACATCGTCGATGAGCTGGGCATGAATATGAGCGTTAGAGCGGTAGACACTCAAGCGAGGGCATTCGGCAGTGCCCGAGATTTTGGCCCGGACCCGTTCGTGGCGTTTTTGACGCACTGCATTACTAGATGGTTTTTTAATCATGATGCATTCTCCTTTCCTGAGGTCTACTTCTTACCGGCTTTTTTGCCTTCCTTGCGACGGATGCGTTCGCCTTTATAAGCGATGCCCTTTCCAAGGTAAGGTTCTGGCCGACGTACATTTCGAATACGAGCTGCGATTTCGCCAACCGCTTCTTTATCGGTACCCGATATTTTAATATCGGACGGGGAAACCACTTCAATGTTTGCATTCGGTAAGGTATCGACGATAACAGGATGAGAGTATCCAACGTTTAATTGAACGCTAGTTCCTTTCATCACTGCACGAAATCCAATACCTTTAATTTCCAATTGTTTGACGAATCCTTCGGTGACTCCGGTTACCATATTGGCAACGATCGCGCGAACAGTTCCGTGCAATTGTTTCGAATACTTTTCGTCATTGGGCCGTTCAACCAATAATTCATTGCCTTCTTGGCGAACAGTGACCAAAGCGTCAAAAGTCTTGGTGAGCGAACCTTTCGGTCCCTTCACCGTAATCGTGCCACCATCCACTGTCACATGGACATTTTCAGGGAGTACGATGGGTTTTTTTCCAATTCTTGACATGGTGTTACCTCCTACCAAACGTAGGCGACGACTTCGCCGCCGACCTGGTTTCCGCGCGCTTCGCGATCGGTCATTAGTCCTTTCGGTGTAGAGATAATTGCAACACCAAGCCCATTCAAGACGCGCGGTAAATCTTGGACATTGGCGTAGACACGTAGTCCAGGCTTCGAAATACGTTTTAGCCCTGAAATTACGCGATCATTACCAACGTAACGGAGGGTTAAAGAGAGTGCTTTCTTGTCGTCTTGAGAGACGGCAAAATCCGCAATGTAGCCTTCTTGTTTTAAAATCTTAGCAATTTCTACTTTGATTTTGCTCGACGGCATCACTACGGTTTGGTTTTTCATCTGATTTGCATTCCGAATTCGGGTAAGCATATCAGCAATCGGATCTGTCATTACCATATTTGTGTTCCTCCTTCCAAACCAGTGCTACCAGCTTGCTTTTTTCACGCCTGGAATTTCGCCCTTGTAGGCGAGTTCCCGGAAGCAGATACGGCACAATTTGAATTTACTTAAAACGGCATGAGGGCGGCCGCAGCGTTCGCAGCGGGTGTATTCTCTGACTTTAAATTTCTTTGGCCGGTGATACCGAACCATCGCTGATGTTTTTGCCATGTATATTCCTCCCTCACTTTGCAAACGGCATTCCAAGTTCAGAAAGCAAAGCTTTTGCTTCTTCATCGGTTTTCGCCGTTGTCACGATTACAATGTCCATCCCCCGGACTCGATTAACATTGTCGTAATTGATTTCCGGGAAAATCAATTGTTCTTTAACGCCTAACGTATAATTCCCACGACCGTCAAACGCGTTTTTATTCACGCCGCGGAAGTCGCGAACGCGAGGTAAAGCGATATTTAACAATTTGTCTAAGAATTCATACATACGTACACCACGCAATGTAACTTTACAGCCGATTGCAGTGCCTTCACGCAATTTGAATGTGGCAATTGATTTTTTCGCCTTGGTAATCACCGGTTTTTGACCGGCGATTTGCGTTAGTTCTTTGACGGAATCTTCAAGAAGTTTGGCATTGCCAGTGGCATCCCCTACTCCAATGTTAATCACAACCTTTTCAAGTCGTGGTACTTCCATGACAGAAGAGTAATTAAACTTTTTGAATAAGGCCGGTAGGACGGTCTCGTTGTAACGTTGTTGCATGCGATTTTTTGTCGTGCTCATGTTCGATTCCCCCTACTTCTTCTTTTTCTTGTCGACAGGATTTCCTGTCTTCTTATTAATCCGAATTTTTTTGCCTTCTTCATCGATTTGATAGCCAATCTTTACAGCGGCTTTAGCTTTTGAATCATAGAAGACAACATTGGAGACATCAATTGGAGCTTCTTTTTCCACGATGCTTCCTTCAGGAACGCTTTGAGTGGGTTTCCGATGTTTAATTTTTACATTCACACCTTTAACCACAACTTTGTTGTCTTTGGACAAGACTTGTAAGACTTCTCCGGTTGCGCCCTTATCGTTTCCTGTAATGACTTTAACGGTGTCACCTTTTTTAATTTTCATCTATGGGCCCTCCTTATAGCACTTCAGGTGCGAGAGAGACAATTTTCATGAATCCTTCGCCCTTTTCGCGCAATTCGCGAGCCACCGGTCCAAAGACCCGAGTACCGCGTGGTGTTCCATCATCTTTGATGAGAACCACGGCATTATCATCGAACTTAATATAAGCTCCATCCGGACGACGGATGCCTTTTTTGGTGCGAACGATAACCGCTTTAACTATTTCGCCTTTTTTGACTCCACTATTTGGAATGGCATCTTTTACAGAGCAGATGACAATGTCACCGATGTTGGATGTTTTCCGAAAGGAGCCACCAAGCAAGCGGAAGACCCGCACGCTACGAGCGCCGGAGTTATCGGCCACTACCAGATTTGTTTCGTTTTGAATCATTTCAGTGACCTCCTTATTCCGCTACTTGATTCGCCGCTTGAATGACTTCCAGCAAGCAGAAATGCTTGGTGGCTGACAATGGGCGAGTTTCCATAATGGTTACAACATCGCCAACTTTGGCGAGGCCTTTTTCATCATGAGCTTTATACTTTTTTGAATAACGAACCCGTTTCCCATAAAGAGAATTCCGTTTGGATGTTTCGACAAGGACGGTAATGGTTTTATCCATCTTATCGGAGATAACGGTTCCGGTTAACACACGACGACGATTTCTTTCCATGTTCTTAACCCTCCCTATCGTTGTGCCAATTCGCGTTCGCGAATGACCGTTAGAATGCGGGCAATGTCCTTGCGAACAACCCGTTTTTTATTGGCTTCAGCCGTTTGTCCAGTGGCTTGTTGGAAGCGGAGAACGAACAATTCCTCCTTGAGCTCCTGAACTTTTTTCAGCAAATCTGCAGTTTGCAATTCTCTGATTTCTTTCAGTTTCATGCTCATTCACCACTCTTTTCTTCTTTTTTAACGATCCGGGATTTCACCGGAAGTTTGTTTGATGCAAGGCGCAACGCTTCTTTAGCATCTGCTTCAGGAACGCCACCTATTTCAAACATGATCCGGCCAGCTTTGACAACAGCTACCCATGAGTCAGGTGCGCCTTTCCCAGAACCCATCCGAACTTCCAAAGGTTTCTTGGTTTTCGATAGTTGAGGGAAAATACGAATCCAAACTTGTCCGCTTCGCTTGGTATACCGAGACAACGCAATACGTGCAGCTTCAATTTGATTGTTGGTAATATAATCGCCTTCAATTGCTTGAAGACCATATTCACCAAATGCAACATAGCCACCCGCTTTAGTCTTTCCTTCATAGCTTAAGCCATGAGGCTTTCTATATTTTGTACGTTTTGGCATTAACATAGGATTCTACGCTCCTTTCGACTCGGCAACTTGCTTAGTTTCTGTTGCCTTTTTTGCCGGCAAGATTTCACCGCGGCAGATCCATACTTTTACGCCAAGACGGCCATAAGGTGTATGAGCTTCCACGACGGCAAAGTCAATGTCCGAACGAAGTGTATGTAGGGGAACAATTCCCTCTGAGTATCCTTCGCTGCGAGCAATTTCTGCTCCACCCAAACGCCCAGAAACTAAGGTCTTAATCCCTTTGGCACCTGCACGCATCACGCGTTGAATTGCTTTTTTCTGAACAGTACGGAAGGACGCGCGTTGTTCGAGTTGTTGTGCCATCGATTTTGCAACAAGCACTGCGTCTAAATCAGGTCTTTTCACTTCCACAACTGTGATTTTAACTGAACTTTCCTTGACAATTTTGGCAACTGCCTTTTTCAGTTCTTCCACGTTTTTGCCATCTTGACCTAAAACAACGCCAGGACGAGCAACATAAACATAAATATCAACTTGTTCTTTCGCACGTTGAATTTCAACGTGAGATAAGGCAGCTTCCTTGAGTTTGCTTTCTAAAAACTTGCGCACTTTAATATCTTCATGTAAGAAGGTTGCAAACTCTTTGTCGGCGTACCATTTTGATTCCCAATCGCGAATAACGCCAATACGCATTCCGACTGGATTAACTTTTTGACCCATGTGTTTGCTCCCCCCTAGTCTTTA
>JBAYCP010000023.1:0-9757 GCA_041668665.1 Bacilli bacterium
ATGAAATTTCTAATAGTTTCTGATCTTCACGGCAGTCTTCAGGCGGCAGAATTTGCCATTCAGCAATTTCAACAAGTACAAGCCGACTATCTTGTGCTCCTCGGGGATCATTTGTATCATGGACCTCGCAACCCCTTGCCCGAGCGATATGATCCCAAAGGCGTGGTAGAATTACTAAATGCTCACCGTTCCTCCATCATTGCTCTACGAGGAAACTGTGATAGTGAAGTGGATTCCATGGTTCTTCAATTTCCGCTTCATGAGCATTTCTTTCTCATGAGTGGAACTCAACGAGTCTTGATGACGCATGGGCATGTCTATAATGAGGGCACTCCTCCACCATTGGCAGGACTGGATATGATACTTCATGGACATTTCCACATTTCTCAAATAAGAATAGTGGAAGATCGAGTTTTTGCAAGTCCAGGATCCTTGTCCCTTCCTAAAATGAATACACCTCCCGCTTACTTAATTTTAGAAGATGGCAGGTTGACCTTGTATGATACAAAAGGGCACTGCCTCGATTCCTATCCTTCCGAATAAAAAAGAAGACCGGTTGATTGCATGTTGCATGCAAGGACCGGTCTTTTTTGTTCCATCAATGGGGCTTCTTGGATGATGGGACAGTGGGAATTCTTTTTTTGCGGCGCCTTTTTTGAATCGCTGGGAGGGCATAGACACTAACCACAAGTGCAAAGACCCCCCAAGATCCAAGGGAAATTTTGACTCCGGTCATAATCCCAGGGCTTTCATAATTCAACAAATAATCAGCTTCACCACTTGGAGCGATAAAACCAAGAAAACCTGAAGTTACTCGATAATAGGGCGTGGATTCTCCATTGATGGATAAGGACCAGCCTTCATCATAAGGAACCGATAATACAATCATTTTTGTAGAATCATAATTCGTGGAAAAGTGTAAAGTATTATTGGTATGAGTGATGTTTTGGAACGCATTGGCCATGAGCGCTTCTTGACGTGTTTGATAAGCAGAAAAGGGCTCGTAATAGAATCGCAGTGCTTCTTTGGTAACTTGGCTTAACGGTGCATCACTTAACAGTTCAATGCGTATTTCATCGATGGATTGATCCACATAGAAGCCACGTCCATATTTATGATCGCCACTCTTGTCGTAATTATTGACTTGATGGTGGTCGGAAGCCACAAGGGCGCCCTCACGATAAAGTGAGAGGTTCGCATTGGGGCCATAGTTGAATCGCACCACGACATGGCAACCTCCGCCACTAGTCTCAGGATTCGGGCATAAGCGAGTGGTATTTTGGAATTGAACACGGATTTGATCCCCTGGAAGACCTTGTTCGACCCAAGGACCATAGAGGGTGTTGTTGCGTTCTTCGGGCAAGGCACTTTCAATGCCTGAAAGGGAATAAATGGTTGCTCCTGCACCTGTCGCTTCTTCCCTTGGATAAAAGGTAAGAGTGGCATTGGAGGTATTGGGATTGACCGTAACAAAAGGATCGCTAAGTTGGGGGGAGAGGACGGGACGTCCAAGCGCCGCTGAGATGGTGGCGGACGATTCATCGGGAAGAATGGCATATTGATTATAATACGATTCTTTAAAGAAGTAAGGATCATTTCCACCGACTTGTCCTAGGAACCACGATTCGTTTATTACATTGTCAAAGGCATAACCAAGTTCCACAAAATAATCATTACGATAAACACTGTAATGGTCGTATTGACGCCACAATGAAGTGTGCAAGGGGACATTGGTATCAGTGTTTTCAAGGAGATAATATTTGACGTTGAGGAACCCTTCCAAGTTGTAGCGTTTTTCATGAACACCCATCGACCAGTTGTACCACGAATAAGAGATTCGCGACCATGAATTAATGAAATCATTCAATTGAAAATCATAGATGGAATGAAAGGATGAAATTCCATTGTAGCCGAGTGTTAAGGCTAGATTATTATAGTTACGATTGGCTAGACTATTAAAAATACGATAAAAGGAAGGATCTTCTGCTTGGATTTCATTCACAATTTGTTGTTGTTCACGTAACAAGTGTTGACCACCATAAAGGGTCCAATAATCCGCCACACCTTGACCAATCATCGTAATATTGGCGGCAATAATAAGTTCTAATGTTACGTAGAAGCGAAACGTCTGATGCACATTATGACGATCGGTTTGTTCGCGTAAGATGTAATAGAAGATTAGGATGACGACAATTTGAGCCGCAATTCCTAGCAGGGCTTCCCCCGGGCGAATACGATCGATGCTCCCGGAATACCATACGACCACCATCGCTAAGGTGAGATTAATAAGAAGACTTACATCCCAATGGAATTTGGGGATATCCTCATAATGGTCCAATAAAGGAATCACAGCTAATAATATCATTGCGACAAGGAAGAGTTGCCACCTTCCATACATCATGGTAAAGGCATTCAAGAGATAATAGGTGAAGGGAATAAATGGCATGATTAAGACAACAGCAAAGGCGGCAACGCTCCACCATTTTCGTTCTTTCACGAGGCGAAATCCTGCAGGCCATAGTAGAAGAGCTAGAGGCGTTGAAACAAAAATACTCGTTACCGTATTATCGAAGGCTGGCGCCACACTGAAGACTAAATTGGTCCAGTTACTCACGGGGGGGAATAAGAACTGAGCAATCGGGAAAAGTGCAGTTTCAGCAGGACTTACCAACATCGAACCAACATTACGGGGAGTAAAAACAAAAATGAATTCACGCAAACGATCTAAATTGAGCGGGGTCGTAAAGGATGCCCAATTCTTTAATTGCCCAAGAGTGAAGGTCCCATCGCTAATGCTGGGGTTTTCAAAAAAGAAGCGTAAAAATTGCATTAATGTACTGGATGACTCCACGCGAGGAGTGCTCAGAACAATGTGAATGGCAGGAACTAAAACCACGGCACACATGCCTAGACCGAGTATGACATGAAAGATGCCCATTCCAAGTGTGGTTGCTCGACGTCCTTGTAACGATTTCCATACGATTGCATACCGGAATAAGGCATAGCCCACGGTAGTAATAAGAAAGGCAAATAAGAAATAGTAATTGGTGATCCCCATTACGAAGAGGCCCAAACTAAGCAACCAACCCCGCCGCTTTTGCAACAAATGCTCTACACCTAAAAGCGTTAAAGGGAAGACGGCTAACACATCGCTAAAATGATTAAACCATAGATAATACATTCCCCATCCACAAAGAGAGTAGGCGATGGCGCCGATTAATGACGCTTGCGCGCTCACATGCCAGTACCGCCGCAACAAGAGATAAAAGAAGAAACCACCCACTGCGAGTTTCAAGACCATCATTAGATAGATCATATGAGGCAAGAAGGCGCGAGGGACTAGGAACATTGGAAGGAGGAAAGGACTGGTTAAGTAATAAAAAGTATTGGCAGCAAAATAATTGACTCCTAAAAATCCTTGATGACTCCACATTTGGAACTCACCGGTTCGGACAAAATTCCAAAACGAGTCATAACCTTCGACATAAAAATGAAGTTGTTGGAGAATATAATCGCCATTCACGGGTAAGGTTAAGCCGTTGGGAAGCGCTTGGGACGCAAAGGCAAGAAATGCAAGCCCAAAGAGAATAAGGAAAACTCGCCAATATTCATGGCGATTCCACAGGTTTCGTAAAGAATCAAGTTGACGCTTGAAAGTCGCTGGCATTGCAATCCCCGCTTTCTTCATGTTTCATTATACGGAAATACCGTTCAAATTGCACCTTGATTTCGTGTAAGAACGATGAATTCGGGATACCGTTTCGAGTGCGAGTTTGTTATAATCATTGTGGTCTTAGAAATGGAGTTGGAGAAGCCATGATGTATCAACAGTACCGAGCGGGTTGGCTCGAAGTCATCTGCGGCTGTATGTTTGCTGGAAAAACAGAAGAATTGATTCGAAGAATTCGAGTTTTACAGTATGCCAAAAAGCGAATTGTCGTAATCAAACCATCCATCGATAGTCGTTACAGCAACGATGAGATTGCTTCTCATTCGGGCTATCGAGTCAAAAGTGTCAATGCAAGTTGTGCCAGAGATATTCTTTCCTTGGTTGGCCCAGAGACTGAGGTGGTCGCCATTGATGAAGCACAATTCTTTGACCATGAATTAGTCGAAGTATGTGAACAATTAGCGGATCGTGGCGTTCGAGTCATGGTTGCAGGATTGGATCGCGATTTTCGGGGAGAACCCTTTGGGTGCATGCCGGAATTATTGATTCGTGCAGAATTTGTGACCAAACTCAATGCGGTATGTGCCGTCTGCGGAGCCCCCGCTACACGCACTCAACGACTTGTGAATGGACACCCCGCTGCTTATCAAGACCCCCTTGTTTTGGTGGGGGCAAGTGAAGCTTATGAGCCGCGTTGTCGGCATTGTCATGCAGTCGCGAACGTTCCGATACGCTCGAAGGTTGGTTAGAACATGAAACGTTGGTTAGGCCCTCGCGAGTTTTATGCTCGCGTTTTAAAAATCAGTATTCCTATCGTCCTTCAACAATTGTTTTTAACGACATTTGGAATCGTGGATACAATTATGGTCGGATCGCTTTTCCGGGGAGTTGCGGGAGTAGGAATCGCTTCTCAATTTGAGCAAATCATCTTAACAGTGGTGTTCGGCATCAATGTGGGGATTGGCTTGTATTTGGCACAATTTTTTGGTGCGGAAGATGAAGAGAACATGAAGCGAACCTTTGCACTAGGCATCATGTATTGCTTAGGATTTACGGTTCTAGCGACTTTGGTGGTTGCGTTCTTCCGCGTGCCCCTCATTCAGATCTTTAATCAAGATCCTGCAGTAGTTTCCCAAGCTAGTAATTATTTGATGATTGCCTTGTTTGCTTATATTCCCAATGCGATTTCGTTCTTGTTTTCCATTGCTTACCGAAACATTCAGCGCACCAAGGTTCCTTTGGTGATTAGTGTCTTTACCATGTCGATGAATGTCTTATTGAATTATTTGTTAATTTTTGGTATTGGGCCATTCCCTGAATTAGGGGTTCAAGGAGCCGCGATTGCTACCGTCATTTCTACGGTTGTTAGTTTAATCTGCCATGTGACCTATGCACGAGTCTCTCACCAAGTCTTTTTGCCTAAACTTCGACATTTTCTTGAATGCATTCATCCCGATTTCTTGCATAAAGTAAGCCGGAAAATGGCACCATTCATTATCAATGAATTGTTCTTTAGCATTGGAGGAGCCCTTTATGTGATTTTCATCAACACCTTAGGGTCGGATGCGTATGAAGGCTACCGGATTGCCGAGACAGTCGTTGGAATTATGTTTGTCTTTGCCTTTGGGGTTGCCACTTCGGTGGGGGCCATGCTTGGTCAAGAATTAGGCCGAAAGCGATTGGAAACTGCTAGTCGATATGCGGATTACTTCTTGTTTATTGGATTGATTGTGGCCTTATTCCTTGCTGCCCTCAATTTTGGTTTGGCACGTCCTTTGGTGAGCTTGTTTCAAAACAACACGCCTCAGGTGGTCGAGAATGCGATACGAGTCTTATGGGTCTTTAGTTTGCGGCTTCTCTTACGGGTCTTTGTAGTCTTAATGTTTGCGGCGTTTCGGGCAGGGGGACAAGGACGTTTTGTCATGTTCCTCGATGCGGGGCTGATGTGGCTGATTGGGATTCCTATGGCATTCCTTGCAGCCAACATTCTTCATATTCAAGACATCGCCTTGTTCTTCTTAATCATGCAAATTGAGCCTGCGGTTCGTTTGGTAATTGGGATGCGCCGCTATTGGAAGCGCACGTGGATTCGTAATCTTACCGATGAAATTCGCAAGGGTTCTTCCACGACCACCCCTGCTTCGTAACTCTTTTCTATGCAAGAAAGCAAAATTTGATATAATAAGAAATGGCCTTTCCTAATGAAAGGCAAAAAAGGAGGTTCAACAATGGATAAAATGATGGAACGGCTCGACACGATTGTTTCGCGTCGCACGTATTTAGAAAAAATGATGGAACTTCCTCAAGTGGCCTCCGACTTTACTCGATATCGTCAATATGCAAAAGAAAAAGCCCAACTTGATCCGGTTGCGGATTTATACGAACAATATCGTTCGGCAGTTACCCTTGAAGAAGAAGCCAAGCATTTACTCAAAGACACGGATGAAGAGATTCGCGAAATGGGACGTAATGAACTTCTTGCGGCTCAAGCCGATCAAGCGCGCCTGTTGGAAGAAATCCAAGTCTTGTTGCTTCCACGAGACCCTAACGATGAGAAAAATGTCATTGTCGAAATTCGGGGAGCGACAGGAGGCGACGAGGCCAATATTTTTGCGGGCGATTTATTCCGGATGTATACCCGTTATGCAGAAACGAAAGGCTGGGAAGTCGAAATGATTTCCGCCAGTGAATCGGCAGCGGGAGGGTTTTCCTTGGTATCGTTCATGATACGAGGAAAGAGAGTCTTCTCGGCATTAAAGTATGAATCAGGGGCGCACCGTGTTCAACGTGTTCCTAAAACAGAGGCTAGTGGTCGAATTCACACTTCAGTAGCAACGGTTCTAGTCATGCCAGAAGCTGATGATGTCGATGTTCAAATCAATCCGATGGATTTGGGGATTGATTACTACCGTGCCTCAGGTGCGGGCGGACAACACATTAATAAAACCGAATCAGCCGTACGCATTACTCACTTGCCGACAGGTATTGTTGTCACGTGTCAAGAAGGACGTTCCCAACATGAAAACAAAGACAAGGCCATGGCGGTCTTGCGGACTCGGGTTTATGATTACATTACCCAACAAGTGGAACAGCAACGGGGACAAGAACGACGCATGAAAATTGGAACGGGCGAACGTTCCGAAAAAGTTCGCACCTACAACTATCCTCAAAACCGGGTCACCGATCACCGGATTGGCTTTACCATCCAACAACTTGACCGCGTAATGGAGGGGGAGTTGGATACGGTGCTCTCTGCGCTATCCAATGAAGACCAAAAACGAAAGATTGCGGGAGCCGGATTATGAGTGAAACATGGCGTCAACGGCTCCTTGCTTGTGAGCAAAGACTCTTTGATGCCCAATTAGATAAAACGATGGCCAAAGATTTGTGTCGGTCTGTCATGGGCCGATTAGGCACAGCGTTTTATCTTTTTTTAGATGAACATTTAAGAGATGACCAAACTCAATTAATGGATTCCTTGGAGCAGCGGTTGCTTCAAGGCGAGCCTTTGGCTTACGTGATCGGAGAGACCAATTTCTTTGGCTTACCTCTCCAGGTGGATTCTCGTGTGTTAATTCCCCGTCCCGAAACGGAAGAATTGGTCGAGTGGATGTTAAGTAACCATCCTTCTGAAGTTCTCCAAGTTGCCGATGTTGCCACCGGAAGTGGAAACATCGCACTGGCTCTGAAAGCTCATCGCCCTGAATGGAAGGTGACGGGCAGTGATCTATCGTTGGATGCTCTTACAGTAGCAAGAAACAATGGACTTCGCTTGGGTCTTGAAGTGCAATGGCTTCAAGGAAATTTGTTGGACCCTCATCTGCAAGGAGGTCTGAAATATCACCTAATTGTCGCAAACTTGCCTTATGTGGCCTATGATGATGAACTTCAAGCGAGTGTCTTTCGTTATGAACCCCATCTTGCCTTGTTCGCGGACCATCAAGGGTTAGCGTTGTATGAAGCCTTTTTTGCTGCGCTTCCTCAGGTACTAATCAGCGGGGGAGATGTGTACTTGGAATTTGGTGCCAATCAACAAGAGGCCATCCATCAACGATTGAATCAATTCCTTCCACAAATGGAGTGGGAATTTCGTAAAGATAGGTTTGGAAGGGATCGAATGGTCCATCTTCACTCTCCCATTAGAGCGAGTTTGTGAAGAGATTATCAATTGTCGATTGACGGGGATTGTGATACGATAGGTACGAATGAACAAGGGGGTGGGAATCCATGAAAACTGCATTACTAGCACCATCAAATATCGAACATGTTGCTTCGTTTTTGCGTGAAGGAGCGATTGTCGCCTTACCGACGGAAACCGTCTTTGGTTTAGCGGTTCGTTACGATGATGAAGAAGCTTATGAGCGACTGCTGGATTGCAAGAAACGTCCCAAAGAAAAAGCCTTTCCCTTGTTAGTCCCTTCCCGGGAATTCATTGACAAGTTTGCAATCGTATCGACTCAGGCAAAACGGGTCATTCAAGCCTTCTTGCCCGGCCCTTTGACAGTAGTATTAACCAAAAAGGAAGGATTGCCTTGTTATGTTGGCTATGGTCAATCGACGCTTGCCATTCGAATTCCTGATGACCCCTTTATTCAAATGTTATCGTGTCATCTCAATGTTCCATTGTTTCTTACGAGTGCAAATCGCTCAGGGGAAGCCCCTGTTCCTAATAGTTTGGTTGCCTATGAACGTTTTCAAAATGAGATTGCTGCCGTGGTGGAAGGAGTCGCAGGATCGAATGTCGCCTCTACCATTGTGGATTTAAGTCAAACGACACCAAAAATTTTGCGCCAAGGGACGATTACGCTGGAAGAAATTGAAGCTGTATGGAGGGAACCATCAATGAAAATTGCCATTGGATCGGATCATGCGGGATTCCCCGCAAAAAAAGAACTGAAAGAAGCATTGGAACAAGCAGGTTATCACATCGTCGACTATGGAACACATAGCGAATCCTCGTGCCACTATCCAACTTATGGCATCGCAGTGGGAGAAGCGGTTGCCCAAGGGGCAGTGGACTATGGGATTGTCATTTGTGGAACCGGGATTGGCATTTCCATTGCAGCCAATAAAGTACGTGGGGTTCGTTGCGCTTTGGTCGAAGATGTGGAACGAGCACATTTGGCTCGTCAACATAATAATGCGAACGTACTAGCCCTTGCTGGACGATTTACTCCGGTTTCGCGCATGATTGAAATTGCCCATGCATTTTTGACGACGGCGTTTGAAGAAGGCCGTCATCAGCAGCGCATTGATCTCATCGGACGCTACGAACAAGGGAGGGACAGTCAATGAAAGATTTGGCCATTGCCCGCTTGATTCGTTCGGAGAAGCGAAGACAACGGGAACACATTGAACTTATTGCCTCTGAAAATTATGTATCCCGTGATGTTTTGCAAGCCGCAGGAAGCATTTTAACGAATAAATATGCCGAAGGCTACCCTCGCAAACGTTACTATGGGGGGTGTGAGTATATTGATCAGATTGAGCAATTAGCCATTGATCGTGTCAAGGCGCTATTTGGAGCCGAACATGCGAATGTACAACCCCACTCAGGGAGCCAAGCCAATATGGCAGTGTACCAAGCGGTGTTACAACCTGGGGATCCGGTGTTAGGAATGGATTTATCGGCGGGGGGACATTTAACACATGGGCATCCCTTAAACTTCTCGGGACTCACTTATCAGTTTCATTCCTACGGGGTTGATCCAAAGACGGAAACGATTGATTATGATGCGGTACGAGCGTTAGCGCTACAAGTACATCCAAAATTAATTGTTGCAGGAGCTAGTGCTTATCCACGGCTCATCGATTTTCCACGTTTTCGCGCAATTGCCGATGAAGCTGGAGCATTACTGATGGTTGATATGGCTCATATTGCGGGATTGGTTGCGGCGGGATTGCATCCAAGTCCAGTGCCATATGCTGATTTTGTGACCACAACAACACATAAAACCTTGCGCGGACCGCGTGGAGGTGTTATCTTATGCAAAGCGAAACATGCGGCGTTGTTGGATCGACGAGTTTTTCCTGGGATGCAAGGAGGACCGTTGGAACATATCATTGCTGCCAAGGCCATTTGCTTTG